>JANTFH010000018.1 GCA_024763535.1 Thermodesulfobacteriota bacterium | reverse complement strand
ATTGTCCCAATAACTTGCAGTCAGGTAATTAAAGGGGAAAATCTGCCGGCGCCAGACCGGATTGGGCTCTCCATCAACGACCTTGGCCCGAACATTCTCCTTCCAGCTGTAAGCAAAGTCAACCGCTTCGGTTGCCGGGAGCTGATCCGGAGCCGTTCCGACCAGGTTGTAATAGGCCGCACCGGTAGCATGGTCGACCAACCGGGCCGCACTGTAGCGTTTTTTCACATGGCATGAAGTACAGGCGATAATATCGATATGGTTTCCGAGAAAAGTCTCCTCGTTGCCGTCGGCATCAGCAATCCGCCGCGCCGTCGGCACAATTTTAGCCAGGAGTCCGGCCTGGGCATGATAGACCTGCATCTCCGGCGGTCCAAAGGCCAGCGTATCGCGGTTGCCGTCACCATCCAGGTCACCATAGCGGACATGACAATCTTCACACAGTTTAACCGTGCCGTCTGCGGCGGAGGGATATTTGAGCGGGTCAAATCCCTTGCCCGGACTATGAAGGTAGTCATCGGCTGCGGAGGCCGGATCATAGGGCTGGGTTTTACCGGTGCGGGCATGGCAGCCGTTACACTCCATGAATTTATGGACTTCATCCCGGCGCCAGGTGGCCCCCCGTTTCAACATCTCATTACGATATAGCACCGGTTTGCGATTAGCCGCCAGCAGCGGATCAGGATTGTCGGGGTCAAGAGAAGCCAGAGCCGAAGCTACATAGAAATTTTTCTGCCACTGATCCGGTTTCTCAACCTGATTTTCCTCCATAATCATGGAAGGCAGATGACAGGCCATACAGTTATCCTGCGGCGGCGCGCCGGTAATCCGGTAGGTCAGATTATGGCTCAGATAGAGCTGATTGGTCGCATCGCGAAAGACCTGCAGGGTATTGTAATCGAGGGTCTCCGGCACGGTTGTATCCGGGGTGGCAAGACCGGCCCCGACGGCGGCTGCCTGGCCGAAACGATCGCTTCCGCGAATCAGGTTGTTGCGGGACAGGTTATCATAGCCGTCAAGATGACAGAGCAAGCAGTCGACCTCCAAAATCCCCGACTCAGCCCAGTTGCCCCGGGTCACGCTACCGCTGTCGTCAACATAGAAATCCCAGGCGTTAAGCGCGACGCTGCCGCCATCGAGAGCGGTCGCCCGGGCCGGGTCATCCAGAGATTTACTGGTGAAACCGGCGAAACCGAAGGGATTTTCGACTCCGGGACCGCCGCCGACATGACAGCTGCCGCATTCGCGGACAAATTCAAAAACCCCCATGTCGACCTGAGCCAGGAATTCAGCGTCACCGGTAAAAGCGGCGGTCAGATCCGGGAGCTGGCGATTGTAAGTCGGGCACCAGTTACCGACCATCCCGGGCCCGGTAATCCAGGGCCGGGCCGGATCGATCCCGCCGCGCGGCAGCGGGTTGCCGACATCGTCGAAAAGATCGGCCACGCGCAGGCCGGAGTGAAAATTACCCCAATGATTCTCGGCGATACCGTCATGGCAGCCGCCGCAGGTCAGACTCGGAAGATAGGCCGGCAGATTATCATAAAAACCATCAACCGGATCGTCGGTTGAACTTATAATGATTTCCGCTCCCGCCGCCCGGGTCTTGAGATAGATACGGTCATGGGCGGTGGCATGGCCGGATTCAGCCTCCGTATGACAGGTAAAACAGGTAACATCATTTCCCGCCTTACCCGAATCAATGATCGCCGCATAAGCCGGATCATTATGACAGACACCACAATCATTATAGCCGTGGGCGGCATGTTCGGTGACAACCTCGGGATAATGACAACGGTAACAATCACCGTCCGGGAAACCCACGTGATCGTGAGCCGAAGCATGATCTGCCACATGGCAGGCATTACAATCCTGATAAGTACCGCTTGGCCCTTGCCCGGCCTGAATTGCGGCGATTACTTGCGGGTCAGTACTGCTGTGACAAGTTCCACACTCCAAGCCCTTATTTACAAGATGTTCAGTAACCACGTTACCACTATGACAATCTTCACAACTTAAAGGTTGAGGAATCGGAAATCCGGTATTATCATGACTGGCACTATGATAATCAGGATGGCAAGCGTCGCAACTCACATCGTTACCGGCCATCCCCGAAGCCACCGCCGCCCGGACAGCCGGATCCTGCACGAATTTAACCGTTGAATAAAGTAAGTCACCACTACTATTATAGACATATTCAGTCACATCTTCTCCATGACAGTTATAGCAGGCCAGCTTCAAGTCCGCGAGGCCGGCGGCATAGGCGGCGTCATATATAGCTCTCTCCGGGGTATTCGGCCACCCCTTAGGCGGCAAGTCTTCATCCCGGGGCAGATTTTTGTCCGGATCGATATGAACATCCCGCAGATTGTCACCATGGCAGGCCTGGCAGGCGGACGGCACCTGGGCATGATCATGTTCGCCGTCATGAATATGGGTCGAGCGCTTCTCGGTCACATGACAGTAGGCACAGTAAACCGGTTCGACATAGCCGCGCGGATTGGTATTACGCCGGCCGAACGTAATCGCCACGGCGAGATCGGGATCGGGATCGGATTGGGGATAGAGATTATCAGGATTATAGTGACAGTACGCGCAAAGACCGTGATTATCGACCCCCAACCTGTACCTGTGTTCACCCACGACCGAGTAATGATCGCCGCCTTCCAAGTTGTGACAGCCGACACAATCGATCGGCATTCTCGCCATATTATGATTACCGTCCTGAGGATGATCAGCCCGAGAGAGCGATGAAAAAAATAGAATGGAACTCAACAGAAGCAGGACAGATAAAAAATATTTAAGATCACATCTCATATATTTCCTTACTCAAATAGTTTTACTGCGGTTTGTTGCAATACATTTCATTCACTATCTGCAATACATAATTACCAAAAAGTGCAATATTCATTCCCTGAAAACTTTTTTAATTATAATTTCAGGGAGATCGCTAAAAACATACTAAAACACTTAGGGTTAAGTAAAACCTTTAACTACTGTGGCCACTGCAAGCTTAGGAACATCACTGCACATTGGGCGATATAACCCACCCTTAACTGTGGCACTTAACTCAAGATAATCCGGGAAAATGTGGAAAATGGAACCGCAGACAAGCATAATGAAGATAAAAAAACCGGGGCGGAGAGCCCCGGTTTTTTTGGTTGGAACCGGTTATAAAAAAGTACCGGTTATAAATCAGGCGAGAGGTTATTGAGGAATGGTAACCTTAAATTTAATGGTTTCAATCACGACCCCACCGTTTTTCACTTGTACGGTAGTGGTGTAAACATAATTCGTACCGTTCAGGTAGGTATCACGCAGACGATAGTCGCGCACGACAGTCTGTGCATTATCATCCGTACCGTCATATGCTATCGTTTCCCATGTACCGTCACCATAGCGAACATAAAGCTCGTCATAATCAGCCGCCGCAGGCAGGTTGATCAGATTAATGGTAACAGTGGCGCTGCCGCTGTTGGCGACAATGCTATCGACGGTGGTGGCGGCGGCCTTATTGACTACCGTAATCTTGGCCCACTGCTGTTTAAGGTCGCCTTTGGGGCCGACAACCGTCAAAAGGACCTGGAAGGTACCGGGGTTATTCAGAACATAACCGGTAACCGTCTGCCCGGTCAAAGTCCCGGGTGCATCCTGAACGGTCCAGTAGTAGGTAGAGCCGGCAGCTGAGGCACCTGCAGTCAGATCCATTGCATCACCGACCTCAAACGGAGAACCAGGATTAGTAGCATTATCAATACTGGCGATCGTCGCAACCGCCTGACCAACAGCACCACCAACAGTATTCAGATAAGCAACCCAAGCTGCGCGCGTAGCATAAGGGTTGCCATCCGCACCCGTATAGCTGGCCGACGGCGGATAGAGCATTTCGCCGGTCTCGATATCACGCAGAGTGGTATTGCCGGAGAGAACCTGCAGGGGAATACTGGTACCGGCACGATCTTTAAGACTAGGATGAAAATCGGTCGGGGTTGTTCCTCCCAGCTTGGTGAACGGGGTTACCTGGGTAGAATCAAAGGTCAGGTTCATGCCGTCACCCTGCATGGCGTAAGTCCGGTCGAAAAACTCACCGGGGGCATGACAGTCGGCACAATCATGGCCGAGGGCATAACTGGCCGGCGAGACGTTATGGTTAACCTTGAAAGGCACCGCCAGGGTCGCCAGTTTTACGTTGGCATTAGTGACTCCCCATTTAGTATTCAAATAAGCATTCAGGGAAGCAATCCGCGCGCCAACCTCGATATTAGTTACCGTGCCACTGTTATCTTTGACAATGTTAGTCCATCCTTTGGCCAGATCATCCGCCAGAACATCGGTCATCAGGAGGGCATCCATGGCATCCAGCTGGCCGTCGCCATTGGCATCAAATGTTGGTTCTTTATCGCGCCAGAAAATAGTGTTGAGGACGTTGGTGGCGTAGATTTTACCGTTCTGCCAGGCATAGGAGAGATTGGTAACGGTACCGTCAAACATCATCCGGGAAACATACTCATTTTCATGGTCGGCGAGACGGCCCTCGGCATCGGGACCGGTTGCATCAACCACGGCGCCGCCGGTATTCCAGGCTTCGGTCGTCGCTTTACGCACATGACAGACGGTACACTCTAAAATATCGAGATGGCTGGCATTGACATTACCGTCGGCAGCGGTCTGACAGAGTTGCGCCGTCAGGCCCAGGGCCTGATGCCGGGCCGTCGGATCGGGCGCGCCGAAGTCATTACTGTATTCACCCAGACCAGCATCCCAACCGGCTTTAAGGTGACAGTCGGCACAGGTTTTCATGGTGTTGTCATTGGCATTCCAGAGGGAACTGTAGGGAGCGTTGCCCTTAGCCGGGTCACACTGACCGATGGCGGAGCTGTTAGGATCACCACTGGTGCCGATCTCGGAACCGATTTTGCCCTCATGACAGCCCATGCAGCCTAAAACCGTATGGACATCGTAGTTAGGATCATTTTTCCAGTTATCACCGCGTTTTTTCCAGTCAACCCCACCATGGTTAAAGTGGCAGAAGGCGCAGTTGTCACTGGGCGGAGTGGCTTTGAGATTAGCCAGGATGGATGATCCAAACTCAAGAAAACCACCATTATCGACAACCTGGTCATTGTAGTATACTGAAGTACCATAACCGGCTGTACCAAAACTTACATTATTCTGTTCGGCAACCCCGGCACCAACCGCACGGGAGGCGTCAAATTTGGCCGCGCGCAGCATATCGCGACGATCAACATACTCATAACCCTTAAGGTGACAGAGCATACAATCCATCTCGAGAACCCCGAGCTTAGCAAAATCAGCTTCCTGAACTTCATTTAGATCACCGTCGTTATCGACATCGTAGGTATCGATGAAGTAGTTGAAGGCGGTGTAATCGGCAGCAGAATAAGCACCTGTCTGCGGAGTCGTCAGATGATCAAAAACAGCTGTAGCATAGAAATCACGCAACGGTACCCGATCAGCCAGATTCGGGGCCGGGACATACTCCATGCCACCACCACCGATATGGCACTCGGCACAGTCCTGCATCATGCCGGGAACTGAAAGATCGACGCGATCTATAAAATCAGCCTCACTGGCATAGGCAAAAGGTTCCATACCCAGTTCAAATTTAACCCCACCGGGAACGTCAGCAAAAATATGCGCCAACTGGCGCGCTGACGGCGGTCACCACTTGCCGAAATGGCCGGGACTCTGCTGACCCCAGGGTTTGGGATTGGCGGAATTCCACTCGGCCAGCTGGTTGGCGCCGAGCTGGGCGTGGTAGGAGTGGTTCTCGATCTCATCATAACTTAAGAGTTGCGGGTAGGTGACTTTATCACCATGACAGGCACCACAGGTGGTTTTCACACTGAAGGCCGGGGCAACGGTTCCCGCGGGATCCGGTGTCGCAATTGGATTTCCGTCGGCATCCAAAAGCGGGATCGGAACATGGGCCGCGAAGCCGGTGCCGATCAAACCGAAAATCAGACAGGCGGTCAACAGCAGCGTGACTGAAAAAATTGATTTATGGTATCTCTTCATAATAAGTATATCCTCCATGAAATTTCTCATAACAGCAGGCAACCGACAGTCTTTAATTTTTTCCTGCCGGCCACGAACAGAAAAACCGAAACTAACTTCTCTTCTTTGGCTTATCCTCCTTTTCGGGTAACCTCCTCTTTCTCAGCTGCATGGGGGTGCAAAATAAAAAGATGGGCCACGATTACATTGTCAAAAGAGACTGTTCGTACAGGGGGGTATCGAGCATAAAGTATGCCAGTATACAGATTGGCCGGGATTTCATCACGGCCTGATCAAAGTAATTGTGAAAAGATAATCATAGCCACAAACAGGGCAAATCATCTTTAATATTATGGAAATAGATTTAGCTTAAGCCGGGGATGAGTTGGGGCGGAATTGGGGGGAAATAGCCCAATCTGAAAAAATTAAGGTTGGGCTATTTCCCCCAAAAAAGGAGTTTATGAGGTTCAGCGTTCAGTGCGGCCGGGATGCCCCATGTAGAGGTTTAAGCGATAGGTTTTGGTTTTTGCCAGAAAATCAGCGTATTCGGCGAGGATTGCCTGCCGTTTCCGGCCTTTTTTCCGGTTCAGTAATTTACCGAAGCGAGCCAGAGCGGGTTCCACCTCCTCGGTCTGGTAGCGTTTAAGTTCGGCATCGGCCGCGCTGAAGAAACGTTTGATGACGGAACCCGCATGACACTGTTCACAAACAGCTGTCATGTTCGACCAAAGAGCAGATTGGCCCGCCCGCTCCGGGCTTTGCGGATGGGTCAACCGGCGGGCCAGGCGTTCGGCCGGATTATGGGTGGTGACCAGACCCACTCCGGCACCATTAAGATGGCAGAGGGCGCAGGTCGGGGCCGTATTCCGGGTGGCATCACAATAGAAATAGGGCCGTTCCAGGTTATGACGGTTACCGGCATCGCGATAAGCCAGGCCGTGCAGAGAACGGGCGTAAATTTCTCCTTCGGGATACATGCGCCCATCGTGACATAAAAGACAGGCTTCGGGACGGCGGGCACTGGCTGTCGCAAACCGGTGACGGCCGTGGCAGATGCCGCAGTTGCCGGGACTCTTGTCGGGATTAATGCGCCCGGCCCCGCTGTTGGGCCAGGTGGAAGGTGTCGGCCGCCGATCTTCGCCGATAAGAATACGCCCGCCGTGACAGGCGCGACAGGCGCTGAAATCAGACTCTTTATAGGGCTCAATCAAAGGATAACGGGGATCATCGGCCGACATCTCCTCAAGGTTGGTCAAAGCTTTTGCATGAGCTGTCTTTGCAAAACCTTTAATTACCTCCTGGTGACAACGACCACAGCGCAGAGGACTGACCACGGTGCGGACATAAAAACGTCCGGCGTGGAGAAAGCTGTCCTTATCCGACTGGTAAGCACCATGACAATCGTTACAGCCGATACCCAGGCGGGCATGACTACTCAAAACCCACTCTTCAAAGATACCCGGTGTCTTTTCGCGGTGGCAATCAATGCAGTAACCATTCTTACCCATAATTTTGTCCCGGTCGCGGGGCTCACGGGACGCGACATCGGCGGCCGGTTTTTTAGGGGCCCGGGCTCTGGCCAGGGCCGCGGCTTTCCGGGCCTCAACGGGAATTTGCGGCTTTTCGGAAATTCCGCTATGAGCCCGGACGGAAAATACGAGAACTAGAAATACCGTCAAAAGAATTGTCCTGCTGGTCACACGCATTTCACCTTACTCCTGAACCTTCAAATATATTTCTCTTCTATCTTCAAGCAAGATTCCGATTATCTACGGCCCCGCATCCAGGTAGTCATGGGAACCACCGGTATGACAACTGACGTCACAGCTTTTGCCGACCGAATCATAACTACCGCTAAAATAGTCGGTATTGAAATTTATCAAATGGGCGTTCTCCCGGGTGGTCGCCCCGTTGATCAAGGGTACACCGTGGGGGTCGTGACAGAGAAAACAGGGTATCCGCTTACCGATGACATGATTGCGATGCTCCGGGAAGCTTGACCGGTTACGATCGAGCAGCACCGTCGGATCGTGGCAACGAAAACAGAGCGCGTAGTTGCTCTCGGAATAGCTTAAAGGGTAAGTATCGTCCTCATAACGGGCTAACAAAATATGAGGATAAATGGAGCCATGAACTCCATCCGGCCCATTACCAGCGGAACGGCTACCATTATCGGAGTTGTGGCAATCTTTACAGTAGATACGACTGCCCACATCGTATTCCGGGCGGAGACTGGGTACATTGAGATTCTTACCTCTCGCCATCACCGGATGATATGAGGGATTAACGGGATCGAAGCGGAGGCGTTCATTAACCTCTTCAATTTGACGGTTTATAACTACGGTTCGACTGAAAGAGTTGTCGGCATGACATCGGAAACAGACCTCATACTCATATCTGACTTCATCAATCACGACTCCGGAGCGATTGACTCCGGCCACCCCGGCCAGGGCGCCGCTGACAAGCGGAGCCTCGGCCGACCAGCCATTGGCGCGGTGAGGATCATGACAATCAACACACTCGACATGCCAGTTGGCACTTAATGGATTCTCCTCAGGTTTATGAACGCCGGTAGTGGCGGCCAGCGGATGGGTATAGAACTTATCAAACTCGACTTTAATGTCGCTGGAGCTGACGCTGCCGTCATGACAGGAGAAACAGTTATCTTCTTCGGGCACAAAGTTAAGCAGACGTTCGTCAACGGCTGAATTATGGGTGTTATGACAATTGTTGCAGCCTTTCAAGGCAATCTCTGAAGCCAGAGCATGGCTGCTGGAAGCCCAGCCGCGCTGCTGGTGGCAGGCCCGGCAGAGGCCGGAATTACTATTGTCGATAACCAGAAAATCCCCATACGGACTTTTATGCGGATCATGACAGGCGGTACATTGCATGATATAGCCATCTTCAAGATGAATCGCCGGCGGCAGAAAACCCGGGTCCCGCAGTTCACCATCCTGCGCCGCCAGAGAGGAAGTATAGGGAAAAGAGACCGGATGATCATCGGCCAAGTCGGTGCCCAGATTACTGCTGCTGGAAGCCGGCAAGGTGGTTGCCCCTCCGGACATCGGTATCGGAACAGGCCGGCTCAAGATCATACCGATTGCAATCGTCCCGTCATGACAGCTGAGACAAAGACGCGTGGCTCCGGTCGGCTGCCCTGGTCGGGCATCCAGAGTTGACGAGGCGTAAAGGTTATAGGAGACGGCTCCGACCTCCCGGTTCCATAATGGATCAACGGGGCTGGCATAATGGGGTACATGACAAAAGATACAGACCTGCTCCTCAGATACTGCGGTCAGGGAACCGGGGCCGTGGATCGACAGGTTATGCTTGGTATTGATTATACTGGCGGCGGCCAGAGGCCGGCAGAGACTAATCAATACCATCGGAATGATTAATACAAAGTAAAGATACTTCATCAAAGACCTTTATTTCAGATAGCGAAAAATTTGCACCCGCTGATTATAACTGTCGGCAACATAAACATTATCTCGGGAATCAATAAAGATTCCGGTGGGCATCCAGAACTGACCCGGCCGTGAGCCGCTGTCACCAAAAGTCAACAGCAGACGACCTCCTTTGTCAAAAACCTGGACGGCATCAAAAAGGGCGTCACAGACATAGATGTTACAGTCACTGTCCAAAGCTACACCCTTGGGTTTGGCAAAAGTTCCGGAAGTATCACCGGGACGACCGACTTCGAGTTCAAATGTACCATCGCTTGCGAAGATCTGAATCCGGCCGTTAAGGGCATCGGTCACCACCAGCATACCACAATCGCTCAAGGCAACCGCAGTCGGAAAATTAAACTGTCCGGGCCCGACCCCGCGTTCGCCGAAGCGGAAACGCTCACGACCGTCGAACTCGAGTACTAAGATCTGGTGCGCCAGAGTATCGACAACATAGAGCAGTTGCTCTAGCGGATCACAGGCAATCCCGGTGGGACGCTGTAAGGTAACCGTCGGAAATTTACGCAGGCGTTCATCTTTGATGCTGTAGATAAAAATTTCAGCTCTTTTAGAATCAGTGATAAAGATTGTATCTTCGCCATCGCCGGTTATACCAATCGGTGAAAGCAGAGGGTTTTCATCACCCTCAGGTATAGCCTTATAACTGCCGTCTTTATTATCCAGCAGATAAACCCGTCGGGCCCCGCTGTCAACCACAAACAGATGGTTGTGCTTATCGGCATAGATGTCATAAGGCTTGACCAGGACGCTGCGCCTCTGGCCGACAACCAGGCCGACCAGATGTTGCCAAAAACTCTCATGTTTACGAAAATCGCGAAAATCTTTTACCTCACCCTGCCAGGCAATGCGGGGGGGGGCCGGGGCGGCCGGCCAGACCGGTTTTTCGATTTCGGCTCGGGTATCGATTGAGGGTTTTGGTGGATTGACACAGGCTGCCACAATGCAGATCAAAACCAGAAAAAATATTATCAGAGAATGTTTCAACACAATCGAATCTCTACTCGTTTAATTCACAAGGTGGGTTCAGGAGCCGCAGCCGGACAACCGGTCATTAAAAATAGCGGCGTACTCTCAACATAACCGTATCATTACGTTCATCTACGCTGTCGGTCCAGTTCCACTCCTCTTCAAGACTGCACTCAACTTCCAATCTCCCGACCCGCAACTGGTAACTGACCTCCCAATCGAGTTCCTGGCGGTCATTATTACGTCCGGACTGATTCAGGTAATCAAGGTTTATTTCAATGAGTGCCGCCAATGGTAAACGACGCTTAAAATTTATCCCGGTGGTCAAGACATTTTCATTACCGGCGTTATCGTAAGTGACATTGTCCGGGTTGTCATGCCAGGTATGCCGGTCACGCAAATAAAGAAAGATAAAATTGTTGCTGAAATAGCGGCGGTAATCACAGAAAGATTCAACATATTGACGAACATCCGTGGTCGAATCGTAGTCAACATATTCCACTCCGCATGAGGCGTGGCCCCAGTGGGCTTCGCCGCCGACCATCCACCTCTCAAGATCATAAAGGCGCTCATCAAGCTCTTCGTTATCCCTGTCGGAAAGAAGGTGCTGTTTTGATGATATATAGCTGCTGTAGAACCTGAATCTGCGTTCGAGCAGAGCAAGCTCGACATTACCCTGATTGACAACCGTCGCATATTTGATATCAGGCTCAACCAGATAAGCATAATCGATAGATAGCGTATCTCCATCATTAATCATACTTCCGGGAGTTATAATCAGTTCGGTCTCCCGGCCCACCTGTTGAACCTGATAGTCATCCCCTTCTATGTAGGTAATCAGACGATCTTTATTCATAACCTTAATAGTATCGACCAAGACATCAAGATGATTAAGCTTATCCGGATCAAAAAGATCAACAACCATCAGTTCATCGATAATAAAATACAGATTTCCTTCCAGATTCCGATCAATCTCATTATAGCTGTAACTGTAACCCATGTGCAGCAGAGACTCATACGGCAGTTTCTTACGATAGGAGAAGTTCATTGAAAAACCGTCATCATCTTCAGTGCCGCTATAGTAGTCAAGACGACGGATTTGAGCCCGGAAAGTAGAGACCAGGCTCTCGTAGAGACGGTGTTCAAGCAGGGCCCGATATTTACGATCTTTACGAGTCAGGCCCTCAACATCGTCTTCTCTGAACTGGTATTCCAATCCCAGGCGCAGAGCCCGGCCCGGCTTCAAGGAAAGTGATTCAAGCCAGTCAGTCGATTTAATTTTATTCTCACCACTCTCATCACGGTGACGATAGCTTGAGATAAAATAACTACGGGTTAAATGTTCCCCCCAGGTTAAAGAATTTCGGGCGTAATACTCCTCAACCCTGTTTTTTACCGATTCCTGATCCCCGAAAAAACTGGTTTTATCATCAGTATGAAAATAGTTACCTTCAGTATAACTGAAACCATTTTCAGTCTGGTGTGAAGCGTCAATAGAAAAAGTTTCTGAATCAATCACCCGGTCGAGCTCAAGACCATCGGTTTCACTGCGATTTTTGAAGTAACTGACCTGGGTAGGCACAAAGCGATTCTTGAAAGTCGTAGATATACCGTAATTTTCTACTTGCAGATCATAATTTCTATAAAAACGTCGTTCAACCTGGTTTTCAACCAGCTCCGCAAAAAAAGTTGTCGGCACAGATTTTCGATCCAGAATAATACCATCAAGCTTATAACCGAATTCAAACTTATTATCATTGCCTGAACCTTCAAATGAACCACTGTACCACTCCTGCACCATACCCAGATCAACACCAAAGTGACCGTTTACCCAACGTGGATCATAGATGGCGTAAGCCATATCAAAATGGTAGTTTTCATTCAGGTTATGCTCCTTCATATTCTGATTGCCGCCCGTACTGTCAGACACATAACCATCATAATCATACTCCATTTCCAACCAGTTGCGAAAGTCCCGGATCATGAAAATGGCCTTGGCCTCAACCTGGGCTGATGACAGAAGCAGAGTTGACAGCAGGCAAAACAATAAAATCGGGTTCAACCTCATCTACAATCTTCCTGCATTAACAATCATTTGAGAAAGTAGCGAGCCTGACCGTAGTGAGCATCATGACAGTCAACACAGGCCAGACCATGGTTCATAACCTTATCATGCATGGCTACAGCCAGGCGCTCTTCATGATGACACTTGTCACAAATCTCATTACGATTGAGTTCCAACAGTGAGGTGTTTTCGGAAGAGTGCGGCAGATGGCAGGCAGAACAGTCACCGACGGCGACCGGCCCATGCACATAAGGTTCGAGGATATAATCAAGGAAGTCGCGATGACAGACAAAACACAGTTCCCGGGGAGGCTTGACAAGACCAACTGAAGTACTGAAATCATGACAATCCTTGCATTTTTTTTCGGCGTAGGGAAGATGTTTTGAGATATGACGCCCGGGAATCTTACCCTCTTTCGAGGCTAACCCGGCAGCCGCATCAAGTTCGGCCTGACGCCGTTTATTGTAATAATCATCAAGAACTTCTTCGGGCGGTATCTGACTAGGCACGCCATCGAAGATGGTTGTCAAAACTTTATGGCGGGCGGTTGCATCACAACCGATTAGCAAAAGAGAGACCCCGACCATAAAGCTTATGATAAAAAGAAAACGATAAAGTTTGAGGATATTGATCATGCAATACTTCTGAGTAATTCTTTGGATATCTTCATAAATTTACACACGCTATTCAATCCATCAATTTACCGAGACCATAAACTGATATCTTGGCCGGCCCGAACTGACTGGTGACAAAAATCAGCTGTTCCACCTCAAAGGCGGGGTCAATATATTTCTTAAAAAGATCAATCCCCTGTGAAGTCACCGCAATTCCGGCCGGCAAATTGAGAGACCCGAAAGGTAATCCAGGATCTCCAAAAAACATCAAAAGCCGGCCATCTTTATTAAAAATCTGGACATTCTGGTGCGCGGCATCAACCACATAGATGCGACCATGATCGTCTACAGCCAAACCTTTCGGTCGACCGAATTGACCAAACCCATCACCAAGCTTCCCAAACTCGCCCAGCAGATGACCGTCACGGTCGAGGTTAACAATCTTTCCGGAACTCATGTTTGAGATAAAAAGGCTTCCTTTAGGACCGCTATCGATACTGATAGGCATAGACAAAAGATGCTTCCCATCTTGGATTTTACCAATAGTTTCAAGATGTTTACCACTCTTACGGTCAAGTATTTTAACGTCATGATTATGCAGATCCAAGACATAGAGATAGTCACCATAAATAGCGACATCAACCGGTTTCATACCCAGAGATTTACCAAAAGCACGAAGAAAATTACCGCTTGGACCATAAACCAGGACCTCCTTACGTACGGCATCGGCCACGTAGAGATTTCCGTCACTATCGATTTCAGAACTAATTGGTTTTTTCAGTTTACCAAAACTATAGTTTCCTTTCAGAAACTCAAAACTTTTACGAGCCGGATCAATGACAATCAGCCGGCCGGGGGCAGTATCACAAACGTAAAGTTTGCCATTACTTACTGTAATACCATAAGGTTTTATAATAGGTTTTGGTTTTTCAGCACGAGTGTCGCCAACCGCTATGATTGAAAGGCCCCCCAGTTTTTTACCATCGACATCAGCCGAACTGGAGATCATGGTCAGATATTGGAGCCGTGGCGGATTGGGTGCAGGCGGAAAGAAAACTGACCCCTGGGGACCTGCGACTTCAGGAGCGGCACAGGCGGAGAGCAGAATTAATAGATACAGAAGGACGGCAGAACAAGCTATTCTAATGACATGACAACGGTTTACGGTAACAGTTACAGACATCTAAAACTCCATTCCGGCTTTGTTATATTAATAACTATACCATTTACTCAAGAATTTACGCAACCTAAAAAAGGCCGCCGGTAGATTCCGGCAGCCTTACATTGACTGACACCAACTGAAACTACTATTTATCGTGACAAATCAGGCAAAAATCGGAGTTAGCCTGAGGACCGTAAAGAAAGTAATCTTCATTGGCATCCGTGTTATGAACGTCATGGCATGAGGCACAAGTCATCCATTTACCATCCCAAAGCAGATCGGCAATCGTATCGACATTAGGATTGGGTACCGGCGTAGTAGCCAAACGGATTTCATCGTCAACGACAACGGCAACTGCCGTGTAGTCAAAGCCGATGGGATGATCGTTACTCAAATCACCACCTGCACCAACCCCGATTTCACCCCAACTGTCACCGGAACGGACCAGGCCGCCGGGCTGACCATAATGCTGATCCACAGCTACGGCCCCATCGTGACAACTCATGCAGAGTCGAGACGGACCGGTCAGGCTGTCAGCAGCTTTATGACCACCACCGTCAAAAGTTATTGAATCATAATCGGTAAAGGTTAAACTGGTTAATTCATGCGACCACAAAGGCAGGTAATCAGCCGTGGCATCGTCTAAAGCGTGATGAGGTGTATGACAGAAAGCACATACACGATTTTGTGAATCTGGAGTGGCTCCAGGAACCACATTCATATCGTGTTTTGAACCCACGATTCCGGTTCCCGGTGCAGCGCCGGCAAAGACCTGTGAAGCACAGAAAGTCAGGGCGGCAACGCACAGGAAAATTATCATATATCTCTTCATAATATATTTCCTCTCAAACATATTTGATCTTAATTTCGTCACATTCTCCTTAAATTTACATGTGCACGTCCAGTCTCCAACTACACATTGGTTAAAATAATCGAGATCTTCCCCCAAAGATCTTTAATACCGTAAGATTCTAGCATCTCTATATTAATTCAGGACAGCATCTTTTATGCCAAAATCCGACAACACAACAACAAACATCCCGCACATTGCTTAATAAGTTTATATATTCGTCTACTTACGATAACTCAAAAAAATTTTCAACAGCAACTACAATACCATCTTGAAGCTCGGCAATCACCGGGGTGGGGCACATAGCCCACTACAACAGTCAGACAAGGAGAGTTATTTCACCCAAAGGGGCAGGTAAGATGTTAAAAAATCTTAAGTTGTGAAAAAAATAAAAGATATCATTATTTTTCAGTTACAGGATTTTTACGGTCGTAAGACATACGACGATGACAACCGGGAGAGCAACTGCCGCCGGTTTCGGTCAGAACCAGGCGCAGGGGAATTTTCCAGTTTCCAAAAGAAGCCCCGGTTTCGTTCATCAACTTGGGACCGTTACTGGCATGGGCCCGATGACAAGCCCGGCAACTGCGACCCTTGCGTGGGTCGGCAACATGGATATAGTGCAGGTTACGCTTACCATCACGAAAGCGGGTGTAGATAGAGGTTTCGGGAAAGCGCAAAAGGTTCTCTTCATGACAGTCCAGACAGAAGGCGTAAGTACCTTTACGGTACGGGGCATAGAAAGTTTCGGGATAGGCATCGACCAGAAGACGAAAGAAGTCGGAACCGTGAGGGTCGTGACAGGTAGAACATTTACCGTCGACAAGAGGACCATGCAGGTGCTCATTTGCGGCTAGTTCGGCCCGGATATTCTTCAAACTCTTTGAACGCCGGAAATCATCCTGACCATGACAACGCAGACAAAGATCACTCTCACGCTCAGTCGTCAACAAGGAGGCATGATTCGAAAAATGGGGTGCGTGGCAATTGCCGCAGTGGTCATCCTTATAAAGAGCGGCATGTTTAGTCCGGGCCTTGTTATATTTGTCGGCCAGTTCTTCATGACAGGAAAAACACATTTTTATGCCATCCTCTTTCAACAGGTGGACAAAAGAACTGCCATGAGTTTCATGACAATCACTGCAGGTTCCATCATCAACCGGTGCATGGATAACCGTTGCACCTTCAAGACCGGCAGCCAGCTCGGCATGACATTTAAGACACAAAGATTTAGGATCCGACAACAAGAGCTTCTCATATCTTGACTGGTGGGGCGTATGACACTCCAGGCAGGCTCCGGCAGCAACCGGTCCATGCACAAACTTTTGTTCAAAAGAGTTTGCGTCATGACATTCAAGACAGATCATCTTTACATCATCGGCGTTCTTCAAGAGCCCGATACGGCTTCCACCATGGGGATCGTGACATACCAGACATTCACCCTCGGCCACTGCAGGATGAAGTTTCCCCGCCGCCGGATCAAAAGCATCATGACATGAAAGGCATAAATCTCTCCCTTCAGCAAAAAGCTTAAAGCTCTGACCTTTTTCCAACGGGTGCTCGGAAACCACAGCTTCATGACAGGCCTGACAGTCACCCTCACCTACGGGCTCATGCAGCCGGGCAAAAGATTTTAACTGCTGATGACAGGCTCCAGTTATGCAGTCAGCTGTGGCCGTATGCGAGAAAGAGAGGACACAAATCAAAATCAGACCGCAACAAACCACTAACCGGCAAATGATTTTTAAGTTTTTCATGCAGGAAGCCTTAAGATTAATGCCCACAAATGATTCCGAGCAGTATTCGTCTCCGGCCTCGTCCAAAGACGGCTCATCGCACCAGAATCTATTTGTGTAGGTTGAATTTCTTCATTCGGTAACGCAAAGTATCCCGACTCATACGCAAACACTCGGCCGCTTTGGTCTGATTGCCGTCCCAGCGTTTTAAAGCCATCTGAATAAGCTGTTTTTCAACTTCATCCAGGGAAATCCCGTCTTTGGGCAGACGGATCTGGCCCATCGAAAAACAGTCTTCCCCAACCCCGGCCTCGGCATCATTCGTTTCAAGTTTACCAGCATCGATGATATCCGAACTGAAATACTGTGATGTCAGGCTGTTACTCCGCTCGAGCATCATGGCTCTTTCTATGGCATTACGCAATTCACGGACATTACCGGGCCAGTCATAAGCCATAAGATTGTGCATGGCATAAGCATCGACCCCTTCAATATTACGGCCGTATTCGCCATTAAAACGATTGATAAAATAGGCTGTAAGTTGCGGGATGTCCATCTTCCTCTCAAGCAGAGAGGGCAATATTATAGGCATGACATTCAAACGGTAAAAAAGGTCGGCCCGGAATTTCCCTTCTTTTACCATCTGCGGCAGATTCTGATTAGTCGCCGCCACAATCCTGACGTCGGAAAAAACATCGTTGTTGCCGCCCAGACGCCGATATCTTCTGTTTTCAATAATTTTCAATACTTTAGCCTGCATAGAGATAGGCATATCACCAATTTCATCAAGGAAAACAGTTCCCCCTTCAGCCATTTCAAATATACCCTTCTGTTTTTGTGAGGCATCCGTGTAAGCCCCCCGTTCGTGACCAAACAGTTCATTCTCGAGCAATGAGTCAGGAATTGCAGCACAGTTGACATCGATAAAGGGTTCCTTTGAACGGGAGCTATGCATATGAATAGCCCGGGCGACCAGTTCTTTACCGGTACCGCTGGCACCAGTAATTAAAACAGTTTTGGCATCGGCATCGGCGGCAATTTTAATTAATTTATAAACCTCGATCATTTTGGGACAGTTGCCAACCAGGTTATCACTCTCGATCTTTCCTTTCAAAACTCGACGAAAATAGGCATTCTCATTCTGCAAACGCTGCTTTTCAAAAGCCTGCTCGACTGAATGCAGAACATCCTCCAAATCGAAAGGCTTGCCGATATAATCAGTTGCACCGATCTTGAGAGTACTAACAGCGGAGTCGGCATCGGAATGAGCCGTAATCATAATGACAACCAGGTCTTTGTCGTCATCCTTGAATTCCCGCAGCAAATCAGTACCATTAGCGTCGGGCAAACATATATCCAGTAGCACCATATTTGGTCGAAAATCACGATATTTAGCCCGGGCTTCAGCTCCAGTCTCAGCGGCTTCAGCCTGATAACCGGCTTCATCTAGAGCCCGAACTAGAGACCATCGTATAAGATGTTCATCATCGACAACCAGAACCCGTTTTTTGGACATTCCCGTCTTACCTCCAGAAAGCTCGTCACTCCTTGATTTTCTATAGCATCATCAAAGCTGACTATTAGACTATACTATATGTAGCAGAGAGATAGAACAAAAATCAACTCTTACCTTAAACTTTATTAAAGAATAATTAATTTTAAGTTGACAAGAACATGCAATATTTATGCGAACTCCTTACAAACCAGCAAGACAGGCTTTTTCCACGATCAGTTCATTGTGCTATCTGACCCTATTGGGGCATATAACCCAGGAAATCAGACCCAGAGCTCCCATCTTTTAGGGTAGCAACCAGTCGGCCATTAATCAGTAATAAAGGCTTAAGACCCGCAACTCAAAATTTAAATAGCGTATCCGCAAACAAGCACTTTTATTAAGAATATCTTTTTGTTTTTTCAAAGCGGAAACCATCAGCAAAATACCAAAACAACTGACAATGCCAAACTTTACAAATTTCCCAACGACCATATACTACACCACCCTTCTCCACACACACAAATGATCTTAACCAACCTAAAGTTATAATTTTTCAGCCCGACTCCATAAACTTTCAAAACGAACCTGAGTGACTATATGAATCTCGACATCATTCAAGGAACAATCATTGCTAGCAATAACCGAATCGGAATTATAAAATTAATATTTATATTCTAACCAGGTAAAAAACGGGGAGAAAAAGATATGAAAAGATTGATAACGATCTGTATAGCCTTGACACTCAGCCTGAGTCTAACTCAGGCTTTTACATCAATAAGCCTGGCAGCTGAACTCAGCAATGACGACTGTGTCAAGTGCCATACGCAACCACCTGCTGACATTGCCGCCCAGGGCGGGGCCCACAAAACCGAGGTAACCTGCTTGGAGTGTCATGAGGGACACCCCCCGGCTGTACGAGACAATATCCCCGCCTGCAACAGTTGTCACAGCGACAAAGCTCATTACGAGCTAAAAAAATGTCTCAGCTGTCACAGCAATCCCCATACGCCTTTAGTCCTGCATCTGGCCAAGGATATAACCGGACCGTGTTTGACCTGTCATCAGGAACAAGGCACGCAACTCCAGGAAAATAAAAGTTTCCATACAACTATGGCTTGTACAGCATGCCACCAGCAACATGCTCAGGTACCCCAATGCGTCAACTGCCATACCCCCCATAACAACACTATGGTGCAGGCGGATTGTGGTAAGTGTCATCAAGCTCACAAACCTCTAGTTATAGTCTACAACGATGCTACTCCATCAAAAAGCTGTGGCGCATGTCACGATGAAGCCTTTAACCAATTAAGTGCCAGCGCATCTAAACACCGGGCTCTCTCCTGTGCCGCCTGCCATAAAGAAAAACACAAGATGGTTCCGGCTTGTCAGGACTGCCACAGCATTCCCCATTCTGCCGGGATGATGAAAAAATTCCCGACTTGTGGAGAGTGCCACAATACCGCCCATGATCTAAATCTTTAAAAATCATATGTTTATGATCTCAAGGTTCTATAACTAACCTTGAGATCATAAACACGCATTAAAATAAAACCGGCAATTCTTCGGATAAGACAAAAAGCCCAAATGAGCGATCAACCGCCAATCAAACATAGTAACCGCCGCATTCAGAATCTGCGGCATCTCTATCGCAGTGTCACTCGCATGGCCAGAGCTGATGTTGTTGATACTATTTTACATCATCTCGCTGAAGATATTATCGACACTACCGAGCTGGAACGTCTGGTAGTACTCTACTATGATCAAAATAATAAAAGTCTCGAAAGCCGGGTTAGCTACGGCTTTGATAAAACCCAGCAGATAAGCATCTCTTTCACCCAGGTAAATGGTCTCTTAAAAAGGGCCTATGCGGATAGAGAACCGTTAAATGTGATAAAATCCAGACCCGGAGAAAACTCTAAATCCGGGCACTCCGATAATGATTTCCTAGAAGTCAAATGTGGAATTTTCCGGAATAGTTACCGGAACCGTGTGGGCCCCACCCGCAAATTACGCCAAAATATAAATATATGCTGTAAAGGAATTCATAAAAACTACACCTTTGATAAACTTCTTAATAATCATGACCGGTTACATGACTATTCGATTTTCACCTACTACCAACATGATAAAACCATCGAATCAATTATCGGTAACACAACCGCTTTTCTGATTATTCCGATCTGCGATGATCATAATTTTTATGGCTACGTACTGACCGACAAACCAAAAAATAACACTCCGGTCAGCTATGAAGAAGCCCGCATGGCTGCAGCCATAGTCACCCATTCGGCGATGGCCATCGGCCGAGCGGCGAAACATCACAAAATGATGCTGCGAATAGCTCACCAGAACAAGGAGCTATCCCAACACCTGGAGACAAACGAAGAACTTAAAAGTTTTTATGAAAGCATAATTCAGGGTTTGAGAATCGGCCTTATTACAGCCGATACAAAACTAAATATCACCCATACAAACAACGCCGCCAACAACCTCCTGGGCTACCCTGCTTCAGAACTTATCGGTACTCCGCTGACAAACATTTTCAATGCCGAAAAAGAAGAGATTCAGGGAATTTTCAGCGGCGGCGGCAAGTGTATCGACCCGGAAACCGGATATTTATCTGAATTTGAATTGATCTGCTCTGACCAAGTGATGCTGCCTACTGAAGTCTGTTTCTCCATCATAAAAAACAAAGAGGGAAAAAGTTCCGGTTTAAGTTGTATGTTTATAGATATTACTCAACGCAAAAACATGGAGAACAATTTAGCCCGTATGGATCGTCTGGCGTCACTGGGGGAACTGGCCTCAGGTATTGCCCATGAAATCCGCAATCCACTGGCAGGTATAGCTGGAGCCCTACAGATAATCGGCAGAAACTTTACCGAACAAGATTCTGAACAGGAGATTTTTAATGAGGTCTTAAACCAAGTTAAAAGGCTTGATGAATTTATTAAAAATCTTCTACGGTTTGCCCGTCCCAGCAACCCAAAGTTTGAAATGTTGACGATAAAATATGTTATCGACAATGCCCTTTTTCTAGTTTCAAACAGAATTGTCCAGAAAAACATCGTTCTTGAGATTGACCACGGCACCGGCGAACAACCCCTGATTAAAGGAGATAAAGGCCTTCTCCAGCAAGTATTACTTAATATTATAATTAATGCACTTGATGCAACTGAAGATAACGGCAGCCTCTCAATCAGAACCTTCTGGCCGAAAAAAAGCCGAAGCTCAACCCCGGAAGTCACCTACTGCACAACCAAAGCTTGCAACCTCACGATAGAGATCAGTGATACCGGGTCGGGCATTGATAAAGCTGATCTTGAATCTATATTCAACCCATTTTTCACAACCAAGAGCCAGGGCACAGGACTCGGCCTGGCCATTGCACATCGCATTATTGAACAACATCACGGAAAACTGTCGCTTAAAAGCACTCCGGGAAAAGGTACAACATTCAGCATCACTATACCGCTCATAAAAACAACATAACTTCAAACTACTTAACCAGAGCACAGTAACTATTTTAGCATAAGGGAGTAATACATATGGATAATTTCAAATACTTAAACATGGTATTCATGACCGTCATGATCATTTTGGTCGCAGCCTTAACGGTCTCTGCCGGTGAACACAAACTAGCGGCAACCGGACTTTCAGATAACGATAATTTTGGGGCGGCAGTAGCAATTTCCGGTGATTATGCCGTAGTCGGTGTTCCCGGAGATGATGACAACGGCTCCGGAGCTGGAGCCGCCTTTGTTTTTGCCCGAAACCAGGGAGGTACAAATAACTGGGGCCAATTAAGTAAACTAAGCGCCACTGACGGAAAATCCGGTGACGGCTTCGGCTGGGCCGTTGCTATCTCCGGCGATTATATTGTTATCGGAGCCCCTGGTGATGATGACAATGGTGCAAATTCCGGAACGGCTTTTATCTTTTTCCGCAACCAGAACAACAGTTGGACTCAGACAAAAAAACTCATGGCCGGCGAAGGCAAAGTCGACGATGGTTTCGGTTCTGCTGTAGGCATATCCGGCGACCGGGTCATTGTCGGAACACCGGGCGATGATGACAACGGCTCGGATGCCGGAGCTGCCTTTATTTTTTATCGTAATCAAGGAGGCAGTAATAGTTGGGGGCAGGAGAGCAAAATCAGCATAGCTACTCCATTCAACCTTGAAGGCAACGAAAATTTTGGTCTTGCTGTTGCAATTGATGGAGACAACGCCGTGGTTGGTGCTCCGGGTACTGATAATAACGCTATCGACTCCGGTCTCGCCTACCTTTTCAACCGCAACCAGGACGGCGATAACACTTGGGGAAAAGTCACTAATCTGGCCGCCAGTGATGGCTCAGCTTATAAAGAGTTTGCGATTACGGTCAGCATCTCCGGCAGTTTTGTAGCCATCGGAAGTCCCAACGACGACAATCCCAACGGTTCAAGTGCAGGCGCTGTCTATATTTACCAAGAAGACAAAGGCGGAGCAACTTCGTGGGGTGAGCTCAAAAAAATCACCAGTAACGATGGTCTGGCTCTGGATTACTTCGGTAACGCCGTAAGTATCGCCGGAGATTATCTGGCAGTAGGAGCTCAAGGACACGATACACTGGGGCCGCGAACCGCAAATGGAGCCGCCTACATTATTGAGCGCCATGAAGGTGGGAACAACAACTGGGGCATCAAGGAAAAACTTGTTGCCGGTGACGCTGAAATTTTCGATTTTTTTGGGGCTGTCGTGGCGATCAACAGTAATCGCGACACCCTCATCGGCGCACCTGAAAAAGAGTATCAAACCGGGGCAGGTGCCGCCTATCTCTTTGACAATGCCCCCAAACCTCCGATGGCCAGTGGTGTTTACTTTCCCCATGTCGCCAGCGGCGACGGCTGGGAGACTGAAATCGCCCTCATTAACACCGGAGAGGCTCCCGTCAGCGGCCAGCTCATCAGCTACAGTGACGACGGCTACCAAATCGGTAATTCTATACCTATCACCTTAAACCCGATGGCCCGACGCCAGATCACTGTGGGCCCGGAATTAAGCAACCCGACCCAGATCGGTTTTATTGTCTTTGCCACAACTTCAAATGACATAACCGGTTACACAAAATTCTCAAATCAGGCTATGGGCTACCGGGTAGCGGTACCGGCAGTAAAGGAAGTCAACAGCGGGCCACTCCATATATCCCATATTGCCAGCAGCAACTATTGGTGGACTGGAATTTCTCTGATCAACACAACTGCGGAGACCAAGAATCTGACCATAGAGTTTGACAATGGCTCCAGCAAAGCGATCAGCATTGAAGCCGGCAGCCATAAAGTATTTTCTATTGCCCAGCTTTTCGCCAATGTTCCACAAACAGATATCCATTCGGGTACAATCACCAACACCGACGGCATTGTCGGTCTCGAACTTTTTGGCACTGGCGGCACTCCTCCGTTGCAATTAAGCGGCATTCTGCTTAAAAATGAACTTGCAAAAACTATAATTTACCCTCATATCGCCAGCGACGACAATTGGTGGACCGGGATCGTGGCCTACGACCCGACTGCGGCTAATGATCATTTCACGGTAAGCCCCTACAAAAAGGATGGAACTGCTCTTGCGACCATTACAGTACCCCTTGCCGGCCAGAAAAAATACATTGGAGAAGCCTCCAAACTTGGCCTGCCCACCGGCACTACATGGTTCAAAATAGAAGCCGCAAACGGGATTACCGGTTTTGAACTTTTTGGTTACAAAGTTCAGCTCGGAGGTTATTCCGGCGTCAACATCATTGCCGATAAAGGAGTTTTCCCCAAAATTGACCACTCAGGCTGGACCGGCATCTCTTTTGTCAACCCCAATAACAGCTCGACTATTGTAACATTGGCAGCCCGACGAGATGATGGCAGCATCGTCGGATCGGGGTCAATAACTATAACCCTGGAGCCGGGAGAGAAAAAAGTTGATACAGTTGAAAACTTTTTCCCCGGCAGTATCGATCTCGATGAAGCTGCATTTATTACCTACTCGGCAACTGATGAGATTGTCGGCTTCCAGTTAAACGGTTCAAACGATGGCCTGATGCTTGATGCCTTGCCGGCCGGAAATTAAAATTCGGCTGCAGGTAGCTTTCCGCTTCCGGAGATACTTCTGATAATTGCAGGCAGCAATTCTGTAATATACTGGAACCACGTTCCATAGACTGGATAATTTAATCCATTATCCAGTCTATGGGGAAAACAGTATTCACCCCTTCATATCCCCCCACTCATAGAACATAATTAATCTTTCCCCCACTTACCACCCTAAAAACAACTGGAAGTTTTGCAGAAACTCACATATAGAACATAGCCGGGACGATATCGTGAAAACTGGTAACAGGTAGCCTTAAGATAAAGGGAAAATCCAACCATGACACATAACGCTGGAATAAAAAATATAACCGCTGCCAGACAATTCCCTGACGGCAACCGCCTGACAGGTTCAGCCGCAGAGCTCAAAACAATCTGCAAACAGATCGCCGCCCACGGTCGGGTGGCGGTTGATACCGAATTTGTCTGGGAGAGAACCTACTACCCCAACCTCGGTCTCGTCCAACTCGCCTTGAATGAAAAAGAGGCCTGGCTTATCGATATGCCCGCTCTGACCGATAACGGCGGGCTTGAACCGTTGGGCGAGATTCTCGCCGATGCCGGCATTGAAAAGATTATCCACGATGCGAAACAGGATTTGACCATCCTGCGCCTGGCAACCGGAGCCTACCCCAAAAATATCTTTGACACCCGGCTTGCCGCCGGTTTCATCGGTCCCTCGGCCACACTCTCACTGCTTGACAGTTGCGCCAAGTTTGCCGGACTGACCCTGGAAAAAGGCGAGACCCGCAGCAACTGGCTGCAGCGACCGTTAACCGACCGGCAGTGTCAATACGCTCTCGATGACGTTCTCTTTCTCCCGTTGATCCGGGATAAAATTATGGCTGAAGCTGAAACTCTTGGGCGGGAAGCCTGGATCAGAGAGGAGATGAAGATCTATGACCGACCTGAGATCTATGATGACCCGCCAGCAGAGGAGGTCTACAGCAAGGTTAAAGGCGCGAGCCGCTTAGACCGGAAAGAGCTGGCCATCCTGGTTAAACTGGCCGCCTGGCGGGAGTTTGAGGCCCGCCGCCAAAACCGCCCCCGACGCCATATTGTCGCCGATCTCCCCCTGCTGGAGATGGCCCAAAAACAGCCCGACGACCTTGACTCACTGAGAGAGAGCTGCGGCCTCTCACCCCGGGCCGGGCGGCGCTACGGAAATGCCCTGCTCAAGGTGATACAGGAGGGCCGGCAAACTTCAGCCGACAACTATCCCGACTCCCTGAAACGCTCCCGCAACCCTGAAAATGCCGAACAAAACCGTAAGATTATGGAGTTAGTCAGCGAACTGGCCGAAAAAAACCAGCTCGATCCGACCCTGATATGCACCCGCAAAGAGATTGAAAAACTGCTCTCCGACCATAACCGAAAAAACCCGCCGCACATAGATAATAACCCGCTGATGCGCGGCTGGCGTTTTCAGTTGGTCGGAGAAAGGATAAGCCGGATCCTCAACGCTGCCGGATAAATTTTACCGGCAGCAACTTATTCAGCTGCCGGTCGGACCAGGTCTCGCAGCCGCCGCGGTCTCCGTCACTTTATAAGTTTTTTTGGCAATGCGCCGCCTAGCCAATCGCCTCGACCCCGGTATCCCCGGTACGAATCCGATAACACTGGTCAAGGGTTATAACAAAGATCTTTCCGTCACCAATGGCCCCGGTATGGGCCCCGGCAGCAATTGCCGTAATTGTCTTTTCGACAAATTCTTCATTTACAGCAATCTCCAGTCTCACCTTTTTCAATAGATTAATTTCCAGTTCCGCACCGCGATAGGTCTCTGTAAAACCCATCTGCTGGCCGCAGCCCAGAGAGTTTGTAACTGACATCTTGGTAATATCGGCCTCCAGCAGTGACTGTTTTACATCATTCAGTTTATGCGGCTGAATATAAGCAATAACCAATTTCATTATTATTCTCCTTAGATTTTTAAGTTCTATTCAGTTGTATAAATCTGAAAACCGTAATAGGCTTCGTTACCGTGTTCTTCGATATCCAACCCTCTAAGCTCTTCAGTTCGTGAAACCCGCAGACCGACAACTACTTTAATTACCGAAAAAAGCGCCAGCCCCAATCCGAAGCTCCAGACAAAGATTGCCGCGACCCCGATTGCCTGGGAAGTCAACAACGCCACACCGCCGCCGTCGAGAAGACCGGAAACGCCGCCAAACTCTTTGCTGGCAAAGATACCAACGCAAAGTGTTCCGAAAGCGCCACAGACTCCGTGGACACTGATGGCACCAACCGGATCATCAATTTTTAGAACTTTGTCAATAAATTCGACAGAAAAGATTACGAGTATTCCCGCCAGGGCCCCAATAGCAATTGCACTTCCGGGCGAAACATTGGCACAACCTGCAGTGATCGCCACGAGGCCGGCGAGCGCACCATTAAGGGACATCGTCACATCGGGTTTGCCGTAGCGTACCCAGGCGGTGATCATTGAACCCAAAACCCCAGCCGCGGCCGCAAGGTTGGTAGTCACAGCAATCAAACCGATAGTACTGTTGGCTTCGGTGGTGCTGCCCGGATTAAAACCAAACCAGCCAAACCAAAGGATAAATACGCCCAAAGCACCCATCAATATATTATGGCCGGGGATAGCTTTGGATCTGCCGTCGGCACTGTATTTGCCGATTCGGGGCCCTAAAAGATAGGCTCCGGCCATTGCCAGCCAGCCGCCGCAGGAGTGAACCACGGTCGAACCGGCAAAGTCTATCATCGGAGTTTTCATTGAAGCAAGCCAACCGCCGCCCCAGATCCAGTGACCGGAAACCGGGTAGATAAAGAGACAGATAAACGCGCTGTAGATCAGATACGCGGAAAACTTTGTTCTTTCCGCCATCGCTCCGGAAACAATCGTAGCCGCCGTGGCCGCGAAGACACACTGAAATAGCCAGAAAGCATAATTCCAGAGACCGGCAGCCGTTGCCGGGCTGGTTCCGGAGAGAAAAAACTGGCTCGAACCGATAAATCCGCCGACATCATTGCCGAACATTAAACCAAAGCCAAGAACAAAGAAAGCGATTGAACCGACACAGAAATCGAGCAGATTTTTCATGATGATATTGCAGACATTCTTGGCCCGGGTAAACCCGGCTTCAACCAGGGCAAAACCGGCTTGCATAAAGAAAACCAGAAATGCCGCCAGACATATCCAGACGAAATTCACCGCGCTCTGAGCCCCGGCGGCGGCCGCCCCGGCTTCGGTTACTGCAGTTGCCAGGTCTTTGGTTTCAGCAGCCCCGGCAATACCAACGAAACCGGCAAACAAGATACCGGCTGTGATCCCCACAAGGCCCAATCGAGGCCAATTTAATCTATAATTTTCCATTTAGTTTCCCTCCTTAGAAAGAAAAGGCAAAGCTGATGCCGCCGTAAATATTAGTTTCATTATTTGAATAACTTTTATCATCAACTGCATCCCGCAAGTCCGAATCAACCACCGATGTCAGATTCAATACTGGTGTGATGGTTATCTTGTCGGTTACCTGGTAAGGTAAGGCGACGCTGCAGTTCGCATCGACAAAGGCATTGTCATCGACACCGAAATAGAATTCGTTATAATCACTGTCACCATAGCCGATGCCGGCGGAGAGATCGATTCCCAGCTTATCATTGATAGTAAAAGAGTGACTGAGGCTGAAATTGGTGTAGAAGCCGTCAACCTCATCGAAATCGTAATAGATGGTCAGAGCCGGTGCCAGCAGGCAGTCATATGACATAGCCAGATAGAGCTCATGCGTATCTTCAGATTCATCCCAGTTGGGAAACTGATACGATATAATCCCGCCCCCAATGGTAAATTTATCAAAAGAGTGACTATAGTCCAGAGTTAAATCGATTTCGGTAAACTGCCCGGCCCGACTTTCGCAATCACTGGTGTAAACACATTTATCTTCACCAAAATCCGTCAGATCCATATTGCCCCATAGATTAAAAGAAAAACCGCCGTAAGCAACTGTCATTGAAGGCTGTAATACCGGATCTTCATTAACCTCAAGTCCCCGCCAGACATATTTACTGATCACCAACGCCTCAGCATCAACCTTTACTTGCAACTCTTCCGCCCCAGCATATGAACCTGAAATACTCCCGCTCAGTAAAATTACAACCAACCCAAAAATTACCTTTCTCAAATTACGATACATTTTTTCCTCCTCATGCAAAATGTTGACTATGCGTTATTTTTTTGACTCCTTAACCTGTCTGTCATGACGCCGCGACGAGTCATTTCATGAATTCTATTTTGCAATACGAGTGCCAACTCCTTTTTTTCTCCATATTATTTATAATTGTCTCTTATTTTCAAATACTTAAGATAATATTTTAGCAAAATACAAACAAACTACCTCAAAAATTAATGACACTATAATGTGTCAATGTTATAGAAATTGATACTATTATGTATCATATTTGTAATTTATGGTTCATTCCGGCTACCAAGCAAAAACCTTCCCCTAAGCACCATCAATACGCAATCAATACCGAGAAACCTTGCTCACCTACTTAGCGATGATGTTATCAACCTTCGACAGAGTGGGAAACATACTCAATGGTTACGTCAATTTTAGACATGGAATGCAGAAATGAAACAATATTGTATCAGAGCATAAGGAGTTTTGCTAAAAAAAGGGATGGAGTCAGGAGACAAATCCGGCGACAAGTTTTTTGATATCTTCGAGGATGATGTAGAGGGCGGGAACCAGGATCAGGATGATCAGGGTTGAAAAGAGGATACCGAAGCCTAAGGAGATCGCCATCGGGATTAAGAAACGGGCCTGCCTTGAGGTTTCGAATATCATCGGTGTCAGGCCGAAAAAGGTGGTCATGGTGGTCAGAATAATAGGCCGGAAACGCTGGATTCCGGCCCGGGTGATGGCGATATAAGCACTGACGCCCTCATCTTTCCGACAGCGGTTGGCGAAATCCATTAAAACCAGGGCGTCATTTACGACGACCCCGGAAAGCGCGACAATCCCGAACATACTTAGCAAACTTAGGCTGTAACCTAAAAGAAGATGGCCGACAATCGCGCCGACAATCCCGAAGGGAATACTGACCATGATAATCGCCGGCTGAATATAACTGCGGAAAGGAATCGCCAAAAGCATATAGATCGCCACCATCGCCACCGCCATACCTTTGGCTAGGGCCGCCATACTCTCCATCCGGCTGCTCTGCTTACCGGCAAAACTGAAGTTTAAGCCGTGATATTTCTCTTTAAGCTCAGGGATAATCTCCTTCTTCATAGTCGAGATCACCATATCGGCATGGCTGTGCGGGGTGACATCACAGGTGACATTGACAATCCGGCGCCCGTCCCGGCGTTTAATCACGGTATAGGCTTTACCTTTCTTGATATTCACCACATCCAAGAGCGGCACCCGCACCCCCTTCGGGGTCATAATCAGCATCTCTTCCAGATAATATTCCAACTGCCGTTCTGACTCCGGCAGACGGACCATGATTTTTATCTCGTTCCGGCCCCGCAACTGGCGAAAAACTTCAGCCCCGTAATAGGAGTTGCGAATCTGCCGGGCGACATCCCGGGGCTCAAGGCCGAGCCGGAAACCCGCCGGTTTCAGCGTGAAATCAAACTGATCCTTACCCGCCGTAAACCCGTCATCGATATCGGAAACCATCGGGAATGAAGCTAAAGCCTGAGCCAATTCGGCACTGGCGGCCTCGAGAACGTCAGTATCCCGATGCTGGAGTTCAACCGTCAAGGCGGCCCCGGAACTCGGCCCGCCCATATCCGATTTAAACTGCAGCGTCTCAACCCCGACCACGTCACCGACCAGTTTACGCCAGCGTTTGACAAAATCTCCAGTCGGAAGCTTGCGCTCCTTGGGCGGGGTCATAAAGACCTTGGTCCAGGTTGAGTTATGATCGACGTATGACAAAATCCCCTCAATCTGTTTTTTCCGTCCGACCTTTTCAGCAAGCTGTTCGGCACCATCTCTTATTTTGGCACTGACCGCCAGGGTTTCGGCCACCGGCACGCCCACCGGGAGTACCGCTTTGGCATAGGCGTAATCGGATTCAACCTTGGGGAAAAGGCTCATACCCATACGCCCGCTTTTGACATAGGCCAGAGTAACCATAAGGATAATCACCCCGATAGTCAGGCTGATATAACGAAACCGCAGAGAAATACGGAGAAACGGCCCGTAAAAATTATTGATCAGGGAGCTGATCCCCATTGAGAGTTGCTGCTGTTTACGATTGATAAAAATCAGAATCGGATTTTTGGAATCACGCTGATGACCGATGTGGGCCGGAAGCACGAAGATCGATTCAATCAGGGATATCAGGAAGACCGAGACCACTACCACCGGAATCTGGCGAAAAATCTTACCCATGATCCCCGGCACAAAATAGAGCGGCAGGAAGGTAACGATATTGGTTAAAATACTGAAAGTCACCGGCACCGCCACCTCCTGTACCCCTTGCACCGCCGCCGCAAACGAATTTAAGCCCTGCTGTTTATAGTGGTAGATATTCTCGCCGACGACAATCGCGTCATCAACCACGATCCCCAAAGCGATGATAAAGGCAAAAAGCGAAACCATATTGATGCTGACATCAAACAGGGGGATAAAAAGCAGCGCCCCCAAGAAAGAGATAGGAATCCCCATCGTTACCCAGAAAGCCAGCCGGATCTCAAGAAAGACCGCGAGCAGAATAAAAACCAGGGCGAGTCCGAGATAACCGTTGCGCACCAAAAGTGAAATCCGCTGTTTGAAATGATCCGAGTGATCATCAACCGCGATCACCGCAACCCCCTCCGGCAGCATCCGGTTAAGTTTTACGACTTCTGCGGCCACCGCTTTTGAGACCGTGATCGGAGTCTGTTTACCAACCCTGAAGACATCGATCCCCAGAGACGGTTTATCATTAAAGAAAAGATAGCGGTCAACCTCTTCGAAACCATCCTTGATGGTGGCGATCTCGCCCAGGGTAACCATGGTCCCGTTGGCCCGGCTGACAATCGGAATTTTGGCAAAACCGGCTTTATAATCCTTGCGTTCAGTCATCCGCACCAGGATCTCACCCCCGGCGGTGCGAATCGTTCCTCCGGGGATATCGCGGGCCGCACCCCTCACTTTAACCGCAACCTGCTCCAGCGTCAGTTTGTAGGCCTGGAGGACGGTTTGGGGAATTTCGATGCTCATCTCCAGAGGCTGTTCACCCAGCAGTTCGACCTGGGTTATCCCCGGATTCTGGAGCAGCTGATCCCGCACCAGTTCGGTGACTTCGCGTAAAACTTTAGGATTTTGCTGACCGTAAACCAGCAGGGTTAAGACCTTGCGTTTGTGTGATGGAATGGTGACCAGCGGGGTTTCCGCATCATCGGGAAAGGCGTAGATCCGATCGACCTCATTCTTGATATCGGTCCCCAGCTGCTGCAGGTCGGTATCGATCCGAGCTTCAACCCGCACCACGCCGCGTCCCTCATAAGCGGTCGAATTGACCTCATCGATACCGTCTACATTTTGGATCGCTTCTTCGATCGGCAGAATGATGCCTTCGGCGACCTCCTCCGGGCTCGCCCCGGGATAGATTACCGAAACCACCACCTCATCGAGGTTGAATTCGGGAAATATCTCCTGTTTGATCTGAGTTCCCCAGAAAAAACCGCCGATCAGAAGCGCCAGCATCAGCAAATTGGCAGCCACCGAATTACCCGCCATCCAGCGGATCGGCCCACGCGAAGGCGCAGGTTTTACCGCAGCTTTCACCAAATCCGGCTGAGCGCCAGGCTTATTTTTTTGCCCCTGATCCATTACTTACAATCCATTATTTACGGCCCGTTCCGGCAGCAGGTGGCAGGACTTTCGTATCCGGAGATGTTTCATTTTTCGATTTTCCCGCTCCGGCAATTTTAAGCGGCATACCGCTGATCGGAGCCGACAGATTAGAGATAATCAGACGGTCACCGGGGGTTAAACCGGCACTGATCAACACGGTTTTAACCCCGGAGTAAGCAACGGTTACCGGTTTTATAACAAGCAGGTTTCCAGCACCGGCGATTAAAACCCGATCGTTTTCCTGCAGAGCTGAACGGGGAATCCGGTAAACATTTTTCAGTTCTCGGCCGCTGATTTCGGCCGTAATAAAACTGCCGATCAAAACCGGCTGCTGCACTTTTTCCAAGCCCAGAGGATCCTGAATGGCCACCAGCAGCCGGGCCATAAGCCCGTCTTTATCAAGATCCGGAGTTAAAGAGACGATCTGGCCACTTATCGGGGCCTGACCACGGCAGTGCAGCCGGACTCTTGCTACCGGCCGCATGGTTATACGATGGGAGGTTTTATCCGGCAGGGCAAACCAGGATAGTTTAGTCTGCGGCAGCGAGATTTCAGCCCAGAAAATATCGGTGGCGGCCAGAGTCGCCAGGGTTGATGCCGGGGTTACCTGCAGACCCAGATCAACATTTTCATCGCGAACCACCAGGTTGAAAGGGGCTTTGATAATCGTTCGTTCGAGATCAACCCGGGCCTTATCGCGGGCGGTTTTAGCGGAAGCAATCATAGCTTTGGCTTTAATCAGATGAGGCTTACGCAGGGCCAGATCGCGACTTGAGGTATCGATATCCTCACCTAGACCGGTAATCAACTCCCACTCCTTGAGTGCCACCTTCTGACTCCCCTCCTCGATCCGCAGGTCGGCCTCGGCCAGAGCCAGAGCATCCTCTTTACGCTGCAGTTCGAGTTGATAATCGGTATCATCAAGTTTCAGCAGGACTTCACCCTTTTTAATAATTCCACCGGGAATAAGATGAGGATGAATATAGACCACCATACCCGAAACCCGGGCTTTAAGGGTTATCTGCCGGGCCGCAATCACCCGGCCCGGGGCTTCAATCCGCGCCCTCTCAGTTGTCGGCATCACCTCGATTACCCGTACCAGAGACTCAATTTTTTTCGGCGCCTTACGCTTTGCCTGAGGCCGGGTTTTCAAAAGGTGCCGACTGATCATAAAGGCGACCAGCAGCAGCAAAACAATCAACCCCAGTGCCAGCAGCCGCTGCCGCCACGAGCGTCGCGGCAGAGTCTGCTTACTGCCGTTATCGGAGTTTAAGTTGTCTAAATTTAAATCAGGCTTCTCATTTGCCATTTTTTTATTTTCCTTTACAAAGTCATCCATCCAGGAACCGCCGGGAGGTTGTCCGAGAATAGGATTTTTTTTCTCAGATCAAGGCATTTTTTGACAATAAGCACAGACATACAATTAGTATTTCGAGCATTATTTTCAAAAAATAACGCCGAGCTGGGGAAAAAAGACATTCACGGACATCCTCCCAGGGATTTATAGAGATTTATTCGGGCTATAACTATCCGGCTCTCCTGGCTGACAATATCATGATCCAGCTGCAGGCTGTTCAGCTCTTCTTTCAAGACATTGATAAAATCCCCGTTACCGTTCAGATAACGCCGCCGGGCTTCGCGCAGGGTTTTATCAGCAAGAGCCCTCTGTTTCTTAAATGAATCAAGGGTTGCCGCCGCGTCTTTCTCCCGGGTCAGGGCATCCTCAACCTCGATAACCGCATTAACAACCACCTCACGATAGTTCTGCAGGCGTTCATCAACCACGGCCCGGGTGCGTTCAACCTCGGCCCGGCGCCGGCCGCCGTCAAAAATCGGCCCGGCGAGATTGGCGGCGAGATTATAGATCCAGTTATCGAAAATTGACCCGGCATCATCACCGAAGCTGCTGCCGGAGGCCGTCAACCGCAAAGCCGGCAGGCGGTCGGCCCGGGCCGCCACCACCTCCCATTCGCTCGCTTTAAGCCTTAAACCGGCGGCCTTGATATCCGGCCGGGCTGCTAAAAGATCAGCCGGCAGACCCAATTCAGGAAGTTTATCTACCGGCGGCAGCTTACGCGCCTGTAAAAAATTTTCGTCAAGTTCGGTTCGACCGCATAAAAGCGCCAGCTGCCGCTTTAAGATCTCCTGATTATTAACCACGGGGATCAGGGCACTCTTAAGCTTTTCAATCACCTGCTGCTGCTGGTAGATATCCAAAGCCGTCGCCCGGGCCAGTGGAAAACGGAGGATAATAACCTCCAGCAGTTTTTTCTGCAGTTCAATCTGCTGTTTAAGCAGATCCTGATGGCGCCGGTTTTCAATCAGATTGACCCAGGCTTCCGCCAGAGCGCCGCTGACACTTAAACGGGCCGCCTTAAGATCTTCACGGGTGGCGGAAAATTTCTCGTCTTCACTCGTCCTGACAGCCCGCACCCGGCCCCAGAGATCAACTTCATAAGCGGCGTTGAGCCCTAAAGACCATTCATCTGTTGACACAGAATCGCGCTCTTTCGCCTTCAGCTTCTGGGTTCCGACCCCGGCACTGCCTCCGAGTTCAGGATAGAGCCGGGATTGAGCTTCCAAAGCCTTGTAACGAGCCTGTTCAATCCGGCTTAAGCCTTTTAAAACAGAGAAATTTTCATTAAGGGCAAGGTTCATGATCCGGTCCAGTTCCACGCTGTTGAAATTCTGCCACCACAGACCCGCCGGCCCTTTAGCAGAAAGAGTTTTATCCTCCGTATACAGGGAGTAAGCTTGCGGAAAATCAACCGGCAGACGCTCCTTTTCGGAAACCTTATCCGGTTTAAGCCCGATCCCGTTACAGGCCGGCAGCAGAAGACCGAAAAAAAGGCCGATAAACAGTATGTTCTTAAACTTGAGCATAGTGCAGAACGTACTACCCATAAAAGTTCTATTAGTCAAGTTGCTATAAAAAAAGAATTTTAAGGGGCCCGCTATCAATGCAGATTTATGGGTAAAATCGGCTGCAGGCGTTGGCGCCAGATTTCAAGTTTGGCGGACGGCCGCAGAGAGGCATAGGCCGGACTGGTGGAAGGAAGGTCGATAAGCTGAAGATGCTGCCATGGAGAAGGATCTTTTTTTAGAAAATGACGATTAAAGGTTTCCCGGGCCTTGCGCCCGTTGAAAGCTAAGGCCCGCAATTGAGACTGATTGTGGCAGAATTCAGATAATTGATTGACTGTCTCACTCTCACGTTCAATATCACCATCGAGACTGCCGGGCCGGACACAGCGATCGAGAACATCCCAGAGCGATATACGGTTTTCTTTGAGAATCATGACGCGTTTCTCATAATCGATCTCAGGAAGGGCCCCGACCAACTCCCCCATAATCATCCAGAAAGCATTGCGCGGATGAGCATAATACTGCTGCCGCCGCAGCGATTCAACCCCCGGCATAGAGCCTAAGATAAGAAGTCGGCTGTGAGGTGCGGCAATCGGCAAAAAACCGGTCAATAGCATCGTACAATATTCCTTATTGTATAGTCGTTACCAGATATTATGTCAGATCGGAACCACATCTATCAACCCTTTTTATCGTTGCTTGACTCAACCGGGATTACTTGCTAAATTATACTTCATTAAAAAAACTTATAATATCCGGTCTATCCGGGTGTGAGGTTAACTCATTCCGTAATTAGGATTCTATTCAAAAAACCAGCAAACAGAAGATTACGCCATGAGAAGATGTTCATCGATACGCCACAACCTGATCCTTATTCTAATAACCATAACCCTGACCGTTTTGTCAGCCGCGGCGTGGGCGCAAACGGTCTCTCTGAAGGGAAACTGGAACCCGGAAGTTAAAGCCCGGCTTGAGAAATTGATTGCCGCCAATGCCAACCAAGGGAAAATCTGTGTCTTCGACTTTGACAACACGACCCTCTGTCGAGACATCGGCGAAGCGACTATGGAAGCTCTGAATGAAGCCGGCCCTATACAAGAAAGCTCCGGGATTTGTTTCGTCACAGGCGGATTTGAATAAACGCCTGGGCAGCAAACCGGATAAACTGAGCAAGGTTGAGGCCGTCGTAAAATATTTGCTCGACAATAAAGCTTTAGTCAGCTTCTAATGCAAAAATCGCCACCGGCAAGGCCAGTATGAGTGAGTCAACGATAAGCCCGTATTCGGAGAAACTCGTCCAGCTCAAAACGGCTGTCAGCCGGGTCGTCGTCGGCCAGGAAGAACTCCTGGAGATCATGATCACGACCCTGCTGGCCCGGGGGCACATACTCCTGGAAGGGGTTCCCGGAGTTGCCAAAAGTCTGGCGGTTGAAACCTTTGCCAAGGTTTTCGGCGGCAGCTTCAACCGCTTTCAGTTCACCCCCGACAAACTTCCTGGAGACATCCTCGGGAGCATGGTCTTCAAAAGCGAGAGCGAAAGTTTCAGCTACCGCAAGGGACCGATTTTCTGTAATTTTTTTCTCGCTGACGAAATCAACCGGGCCTCACCCAAAGTCCAGTCGGCCCTGCTGCAGGCGATGCAGGAGCGTCGGGTAAGTGTCGAAGATAAACATTTCCCGATCCCGCAGCCGTTCATGGTACTGGCCACCCAGAATCCGATTGAACAGGTCGGCACCTACCCGCTGGCTGAAGCCCAGACCGACCGCTTCATGGTCAAGTTCAAGGTTGAATACCTAAACTACAGTGACGAGTTGCTCCTCCTGCAACGAAAAAACAGCGATTTCGAGCAGCGGGTCGCCGATTTGGCACCACTCTTTTCAGCTGCCGAAATAGTTAATCTTCAGAAACTGGTTCATGATCTGATCAAGGTCTCGGATACGGTTATGAAGTATATCCTGAAACTCTGTCTGGCGAGCCGCCCCCGACCGGCCGGAAGTGAAGGTTTTCTTTCCGGCATCCATGAGTATCTTAACCTCGGGGCCTCTCCCCGGGCCCCGGAATCACTGCTCGCCCTGGCCAAGGCCCGGGCCTTCTACCGGGGCCGCGACTATGTCGATTTTGCCGATATCGAGAAGCTTCTGCCGCAGATTATGCGCCACCGTCTGCTCTTAAACAGTCGCGCCCTGACCGAAAAGATTACGCCCGAGACTGTAATTGAGAGGCTGCTGCAACAGATTCAGGCTTACTGATGGCAACCTCCGCGACAGCCGCTGCAAAAACCGAACTGCTCACAAAAAAAGAGCTGCTTAAGATTGTCGCCGATAACCGGGTCGCCCAATTTCTCCCCGGTGAATGGGAGAGTCTCAAACCGGGCAGCGGTTACGATTTTGAGGGTTTACGGGAATTCAGCCCGGGCGATCCCGTAAGCCAGATCGACTGGCTTGCCCGGGCCCGCACCGGGAAACTCTATGTGCGGGAATTCCTGGCCGAAAGCCACTACAACCTGATGCTGATTTTAGATCTCAGCAGTTCCATGGCCTGGGGTCGTAAAATCTCTCTCGCAGATACAATTGCGGTATCACTGGCCTGGTCGGCCTTGCGCAGCAACAACCCCTTCGGCCTCCTGCTCTGGGCCGATGAACCCCTCTTCTATCTGCCGCCCCGTACCGGCCGGCAGCACTTTTCCGCTCTGGTAACGGCTCTGGCCGAAAATCAGCCCCGACCCAAATCTCAGTTTACGCTGACCGCCTGCATGAACTATCTTAAAAAACTCCCTTTTCAGAGTCTGACGTTCCTGCTTTCGGATCTGCTCGACCCCCTGCATGGAGCCGATCTGCTCAGCAGCCGGCATGAGATAAAAGTTCTGCAACTGCTCGAAGAGGTTGAAAAAAATATGCCCCGGGAACTCTCCGGCCTGCTCGACTGCGTCGACCCGGAAACCGGGAATAAATATCTGCTTGATCTGGGCCGCAACTCCCGTTACAATCAATTTATGAGCAACTTTCTAAGAAAACTTGAAGAGCGTCTTACCAGTGCCGGAATTGCCTCAACCGTCATCACCCCGGCCGACAGTTTTGTTGACAAAATAAATAATTTAAGCAGGGTGCCGCAAACTGCGGAACAGAGAAAATAATGAATCGGCCCATTAAAATTATTTTTCCGGCTCTGCTGCTGGC
>JANTFH010000017.1 GCA_024763535.1 Thermodesulfobacteriota bacterium | reverse complement strand
GTTCCGATCGTAACCTGCTGCACATAAGCTTTGAGGGCGGGGTTCTGGAAGATCCCTGGTATGAGCCGGATGAGGATATGTTTCAGCTCTCGGTTTCGCCGGAAAAGGCTCCGGATAAACCGACCTACTGCGAGATTGAGTTTGTTAAAGGCGATCCGGTAGCGGTGGACGGCGACAAATTGTCACCGGCGGCCCTTTTGACGCGGCTCAATGAGCTTGGCGGCGCCAACGGCATCGGCCGGGTGGATATGGTTGAAAACCGGTTTGTCGGGATGAAATCCCGGGGTGTCTATGAGACTCCGGGCGGCACAATTCTCTATCACGGCCGGCGGGCGGTGGAGTCTTTGACGATGGATCGCGACGCCATGCATCTGCGTGATTCCCTGATTCCGGAATACGCACGCATGGTTTACAACGGTTTCTGGTTCGCGCCCGAGCGTGAAGCCCTGCAGGCTCTGGTTGATAAAACGCAGGAGAATGTTACGGGTACGGTTCGGCTCAAACTCTATAAAGGAAACTGCATAGTTGTCGGCCGCAAATCCAAATATTCTCTCTATCAGCCCGAAATGGCGACCTTTGAAGAGGATATGGTTTACGATCAGTTTGATGCCGAAGGCTTCATTAAACTTCAGGCGTTGCGCTTAAAAGCCAGGGCGGTACTGGATTAAAAGTTTTATTTCCCGCCAAGACGCAAAGGCGCAAAGAGAAGCATGATTGAGAATGATATTGGCAGAATTATTGTTGATGCTTCAATTAAAGTTCACAGAGCGCTGGGGCCGGGTCTGTTTGAATCAGTTTACGAGAAAGTTCTGAGCTACGAATTGTCTCTGCGGCAGTTGCACTTGGAGCGGCAGGTTGATATACCGATAGAATATGATGGTTTAAGGTTTGATGGTGGATTCAGGGCCGATATTATAGTGGAAAAAACAGTGATACTTGAACTTAAGTCAGTAGAATCAATACTGCCGGTTCACAAAAAACAGATTCAGACATATTTGAAACTTACTGGATGTAAACTTGGTTTTTTACTCAATTTTAACGCAAATCTTATGAAAGACGGAATAGTTCGCTGTGTCAATAACCTCGCAGAATAAACTTTGCGGCTTTGCGTCTTTGCGGGCAAAACTGGTTTTACTGATATTTGTTGTGATCCTGGTAGTGGCTTTGGATCAATGGACGAAGATGCTGGCTTTTCAGCAACTTTCACCGATCTATCCGAAGCGGATTATCGACGGTTTTTTCTCTTTGACGCTGGTCATGAATTCCGGGGTGGCCTTCGGGGTTTTCAGCGGCATCGAAAGTTCCTTAAAAGCCTGGTTTCTGCTTGGACTTTCCGGGATAACCGCAGGGCTGGTAATCCTCTTTTACCTTTTTGAAAAGAACCTGCAGATCTTAACCCGCCTGGGGCTGGCCCTGGTTGTCGGTGGTGCCATCGGCAATATGATTGACCGCTGGCGCTATGAAAAAGTTATTGATTTCCTTGATTTTTACTGGAAAAACTACCATTGGCCCGCCTTTAATATTGCCGATTGCGCTATCAGTATCGGGGTAACCCTGCTCCTGATTGATGCCCTGTTTTCACTGCGGCGGAGAAAGTAGGTAAAATGCATCCTATACTTTTTAAGATCGGTCCTTTGACCCTGCATACTTATGGTTTTTTTGTGGCGATGGGGTTTTTGCTGGCTCTGACCTGGACGCAGAAAGAGAGTTTGCGGCGGGGGCTGGATCCGGAGATTTTTCATGATCTCTTTTTTTATGTCGTAATTTCCGCCCTGCTCGGGGCGCGGATCTTTTATGTCGCGCTCAATTTCTCCTATTTTCGTCACGATCCCCTGGCGGCCCTGCGTTTGTGGGAGGGGGGGCTGGTTTTCTACGGCGGTTTTTTAGCCGCGGTTCCGGTTTTTATCTGGCGTATCCGCCGCTGGCGGCAGCCGACTTTAGAGATTCTTGATGTTGCCGCTCCGGGCCTGGTTTTAGCTCAGGCGGTCGGCCGCCTGGGATGTCTTTCGGCCGGCTGCTGTTACGGTAAAGCCTGCAGCAACAGCCTCGCGATAACTTTTTCCGACCCCATATCGCACGCCCCGTTGCATCAGCCCCTCTATCCGACGCAGATTTTTCACTCGCTGGCGGATATTTCGATCTTCGCAGTCCTGTTTTTTCTTTCCCGGCGACAACGGATAAAACGCGGAACTCTGGTAGTTGTCTATATGCTGTTGTACGGGATTTTACGTTTTACGGTTGAATGCTGGCGCGGTGACCCCCGGGGTTCTCTCTACGGGTTTTCAACCTCACAATGGATCAGCGCGGGGTTGGTTATCGCAGCCGTCTGCCTGTGGTTTAGCAAGATTCGTCATCAGCCGTATCGGGAGAGTAATTAATTTTGTATAAGACGATTGCGCCTCTGGTGCTGGCATCACAGTCGCCGCGCCGACGCGAACTTTTAGGCCGGATGGGGATTGAGTTTTCCCTGGCCAGCGCTGATATTGATGAGTTTTGCCGGCCCGATGAGGAAGCCTCCGATTTTGTCTGCCGGATGGCTGAAGAGAAAGCACTGGCGGTGGCCGGGGAGTTTCCCGGCAGCTGGATTCTGGCCGCGGATACGATTGTGGTTTTGCAGGGTGAAGTTCTGGGTAAGCCCGAAGATAGATCGGCAGCGGTGAAAATGTTGAGTAAGATTGCCGGAAACCGGCATCAGGTTTTAACCGCGTTTACTCTTTATCATGCCGCGACTGAATCTCTGATAACCCGGCTGGATTCGAGCCGGGTTAAAATCGCGGCGCTCTCGGCTAAGCAGATCAGTGCCTACATCGATACCGGAGAGCCTCTGGATAAAGCCGGATCCTACGCGGTGCAGGGGTTGGGCGGGGCTTTTGTCGAAGCCATTGAGGGCTCGCCGACTAATGTTATCGGTTTGCCTTTGCCGCTGGTGATTAACGAACTTTTGCTAAATAAAATTATCACATTAATTGTTTCACCGGGAGATTAATTTTCTGCTGAGAGGTCAGGTGCGGTTCAAAAAAGAAGCTGAGTTATGAATGAAACCTTGCAAAATCGCCTGGCGGGGGTGCGTGAGCAGATTGCCGCCGCCTGTGAGCGCTGCGGTCGTGATCCGGAGGAGGTTACTCTGGTGGCGGTCAGTAAAACTTTCCCTTTCGCCCGGATTGAAGAGGCCTATGGCGCGGGACAGGTCGATTTCGGGGAAAATTATATTCAGGATTGTCTGGCCAAGATGGAGACGGCCAGAAATCTGAAGCTGCCACTGCGATGGCACTTTATCGGTCATCTGCAAAGCAACAAAATTAAATACTACAATGCCGCTTTTCACCTGTTTCACGGGCTTGATTCGCTGAAACTGGCCCGGGGGCTGGCGCGTAAAGCGCTTGCCGGTAATTTTAAGGCTCGGGTTTTGGTGCAGGTGAATATCGGTGACGAAGCGACCAAGGCCGGAATCCCGGCCGCAAGTCTGTTTGATTTTCTTAGGGAAATAGGATATATAGAAGGGTTGTCAATCGAAGGTTTGATGGCGATTCCTCCGGCTGGAGCTTCAGCGGAAGCGAGTCGGCCCTATTTTCGTTCTCTTTATGCGCTGTTTTCTGAAGCCAAAGCTCAGTTTCTACCACTTATGCCGGAGTTCAAACAGCTCTCAATGGGGATGTCGAAAGATTTTACGGTTGCCGTGGAAGAGGGCGCGACCATTGTCCGGGTCGGATCACTTCTCTTTGGTGAACGTAAGCAAAAGGTTGTATTAAATTGAAAAAAAGTACACAGAAATTATGGGGCGGGCGCTTTACGGCCCCGACCGATGAATTGGTGGAGGAGTTTACGGCCTCAATCAATTTTGATAAGCGGCTCTACGCTGAAGATATCGCCGGCAGTATCGCTCATGCTAAAATGCTGGGACGGCAGAAAATTATTCCGGCAGCCGATGTTAAGCCGATTATTAACGGTCTGAAACAGATTAAAGCGGAGATTGAGAAAGGTGAATTTAATTTCTCCGTAGCTCTGGAAGATATTCATATGAATATCGAGAGCCGTCTGGGGGAGATAATCGGCGCAGAGATTGCCGGCCGTCTGCATACCGGCCGCAGCCGCAACGATCAGGTAGCTCTGGATGTACGTCTCTATCTGCGCCGGCAGCTGGAGAGGGTTGAGGGGCTGGTCCGGGAGCTGGTTCTGGTTCTGCTCAATAAAGCGGAAGCTGAAATCGGGGTTATAATGCCGGGCTTTACCCATCTGCAGCAGGCCCAGCCGGTTCTTTTTGCGCATCATTTGCTAGCCTATGTCGAGATGTTTAAGCGTGATATCGGGCGTCTTTGTGACTGTCGTAAGCGTTTAGATCTCTCTCCTCTGGGCTCCGGGGCTCTGGCGGGCAGCAGTTTTGCTCTCGATCGTCAAAGTGTGGCCGAAGAACTCGGTTTTTCCGGCATTACCGCCAACAGTCTCGATGCCGTAAGTGATCGGGACGGGGTGGCGGAGGCACTGTTTGCTTTCTCTCTGCTGATGATTCATTTGACCCGTTTTTGTGAAGAGCTGGTGCTCTGGTCATCGGTTCAATTTAATTTTATTACCCTGAGCGACTCTTTCTGTACCGGCAGCAGTATTATGCCGCAGAAGAAGAATCCCGATGTCCCGGAACTTATCCGCGGTAAATCGGGGCGCGTTGTCGGCTCGCTGGTTAACCTTTTAATGACTCTGAAATCACTCCCTTTGGCGTATAATAAGGATATGCAGGAAGATAAGGAGCCGTTTTTTGATGCCCTGGATACGGTTGTCGGTTCTTTGCGGATTATGGCTCCGATGATAAAAGAGATGCGGGTCAATCAAGAGGTGATGGCACGTCAGGCCGGGGCCGGCTTTTCCACGGCTACCGAGATTGCCGATTATCTGGTGCGTAAAGGTCTGCCTTTTCGGGCGGCACATGAAGTTGTCGGCAAAGTAGTTGCCTTTTGTGAAGCCCAAGAGCTCATTTTCACTGAACTTACACTCTCGCAGTGGCGGGAATTCTCTGAGCTTTTTGCTGATGACCTGTTTACTTTGCTGGCGCCGCAGGATGCGGTTGATGCCAAAGCTCTTTACGGCGGTACGGCTACGGCCCGGGTTGCGGAGCAGATTGCGGCGGTGCGGGCAGAGTTTAACTAGCGAAGTCTTTTTTGTATTGCAGGAATTAAGTGGTTGTGGGTTGCTGCTGCCGATATTTCCTGTAGTGTTGTCGTGATCATATTTGTTGCGTGTTGGAAAATTGTTCTCTTTGTAAAATTTATTGGTGTTAAACTTGATTAAAGTTTTTTGCAAAAAAAATTTACTAATTTTTGCTGTACTGTCGTTAATTGCGTTTTCTTTCAGTGCCTGCGGTAAACGTGGTGACCCGCTGCCACCCAGCCTGGTTGTCGCTGAGAAGATTTCTGATTTAAGGCTTGTGGTTAAACCTGGAGAACGCTTTCTCGCCTGGAGCATGCCGAAAAAAAATTCCGACGGCACTAAACCCGTCGATTTAACTGCTTTTAAGATACGCATGAAGAAGGTGGCCAAGGATCTTGACAGTTGCCGTTTTTGTGATGAGGGATTTTTTGATTACAAGACGATTAATTTGCTGAAGCCTGAATCAGGTTATCAGTTGGGGACGACTTTTTATCTTCCTGTTCCTGAGATTATGAGCAATTTTGTTTATGTTTTTTCTGTGACTTCATTAAACAGTCGTGGGTGGAGCAGCGAAGTTTCCAATAAACTGGCTCTTTTTTCACTGCCTGAAATCTCGCCTCCGACCAGGGTTGAACTGTCACCTTCGGCCTCGGTTGTTGAATTAAGCTGGCAGGCACCTCAGTTGCCGGCTGATTTTTCCGGCAAACTTTATTATCGTGTCTATCGCCGGCAGCCTGAAATTTCCGATTCAAGCTGGAGATTAATTACCCCGTCGCCTGTCAGTGGGGCGCATTTTATAGATGTCGGCCTTAATGACTGGCACGCTTATGAGTATGTTATTACGGCAATTGTTGCTATCGAAAAGACATCTTCTGAAAGCTACTATTCTGAGATTGCTCATATTGTACCCGGTGACTATTCAGCCCCGGCGCAACCTGAGAATCTTTCTGCTTTTTACTACGAATCCGGTATTCAGTTGATTTGGAATCCATCTGCGGCTTCCGATCTGGCAGGATATAAAGTTTACCGCAGAGATCAAATCAGCGGTTTGGAAAAAATTGTGGCGGTGATCCCTCCCCTGCGTCATGAGTATTTTGATGTCGATGTGGTGAGTGGTCGAACCTATTTTTATCGGGTTACCGCTTTCGATTCTTCGGACCGAAAAAATGAGAGTGAATCTACTCCTGAAGTGGCAGTGAAATTCTAGCCTTATTTTTAACCTTAAACTAAGTCTTTGATTTTATGGAATCTTTTATCTATCGTAATCATAACCTCTATTGTGAAGATGTTTCTTTGGCAGCGTTGGCGGCTGAATATGGTACTCCCTGTTATGTCTACAGCAAGGCTTTTCTGAGGTCACGCAGTCAGGCCTATCTTCAGGCTTTTTCCGGCCATAAGCATTTGGTCTGTTATTCGGTAAAGGCTTCTTCCAATGTACAGTTACTCAAACTTTTCGGCGAGCTGGGTTTGGGTTGTGATATTGTTTCGGGAGGCGAACTTTTTCGGGCTAAACTGGCAGGGATTCCCGGTCGTAAAATTGTCTATTCCGGGGTTGGTAAGACAGCCGATGAGATTAGTCAGGCGTTAGCGTATAAGATTCTTTTTTTTAACGTCGAATCCGAGTCGGAACTCTATTTGATTAACCGTGTAGCAGCGGAGATGGATCTTATTGCCCCGGTCTCTATCCGTGTTAACCCTGATGTAGACCCCCTGACTCACCCCTATATTTCTACTGGGTTGAAGGAGAATAAGTTTGGAATTCCTATTGAGTGCGCTGAAAAAATCTACCTTGAGGGTTCAGAAAAACTTAAAAATATAAAATTTATGGGTGTTGATTGCCATATCGGTTCGCAACTGACTAATCTTTCCCCTTTTCGGGATTCAGCTTTGCGGCTCAGAGGCCTAATTGAACGGTTGGCGATGGGTGGTTTGCATTTGAAGTATGTTGATCTGGGGGGCGGCCTGGGCATTAAATATGATTGCGAGGATGTTCCTGAAGTCAAGCAACTATCTGATATCTTTACTGATGTATTTGAAGGTCTAGATCTGACAATTGTTCTTGAACCCGGTCGTTCAATGGTTGGTAACAGTGCGGTGATGCTTACCAGGGTACAATTTCTCAAGCATACCTCCGGGAAAAATTTTGCTATTGTCGATGCCGGTATGAACGATATGCTTAGACCCTCGCTCTACGGGGCTTTTCAAAAAATCGATAAGGTAGATATCAATTTTGAAAATTCAGCTCAATTTAGTGATGTTAATTACGATATTGTCGGGCCGATTTGTGAATCTGGGGATTTTTTGGCGAAAGCGAGATCCCTTCCTAAACTGGAACAGGGTGATCTTTTAGCGGTTCGGGGCGCCGGCGCTTACGGTTTTTCCATGTCTTCAACCTATAATTCTCGTCCCCGACCGGTTGAGTTGTTGGTTGATGGATCTTCGGTTACGGTTATCAGAGAGCGTGAAACTTACGAAGATTTAGTAAAAGGTGAGAATCTTGGCCGCTAATCTTATGAGTATGACCGGATATGGTGAGGCGGTAACGATTATAGAAAGCCATGAATGGCGATGTGTCGTGCAGTCGGTAAACAGCCGCAATCTTGATGCCAGGTTCCGTTTTCCTTCAGCGCTGTCGCCTCTGGAGGTCAAATTTCGCAAAGAGGTCCAGAAAGTTATTCAGCGCGGCAAGGTTGATGTTACTTTCTCATATTCTTCGTTAACCAAGGATGCCGATACCTTAAATTCAGCTGATTATTTCAATTCTGACTGGGTGGCTGACTTTTGTCGGGCAGGTGAGAATCTGCTAGATTCCTTAAGTTGGCAATCATCAGATATTATAAGGGCATCAATTTTACGCAGTGCTTTCTCTCAGCGTGACGCTTTTTCTGAGGCTCAGGTAGAGATTGATAATTCTGTCGATTTTCTTATAGAGCTTTTACGGAATGCTTTAGAGAAGCATGCTAAGTCACGTAAGCAGGAGGGTGACCAGCTGGCACTGGACATGAGGACGCGCCTTTCCCTGCTGGATGATTATATTGCTTTGATTGCTGAAAAAGCGGAATCGATGCCGGAAATTTTTAAGGAGAGGATAAATCTTCGTATTGAAACAATTCTTGCGGATAAACTGTTTGAGCTCGATCAATCACGGGTGACCCAGGAGATTGCTTATCTCATCGATAAAGCTGATGTCTCTGAAGAAATCGTTCGTTTTAAGTCACATATTATTCAATTTTTGACAGAGATTAATGACTCGCTGGTTGACAGGAAAGGTAAGAAGCTTGAATTTCTGGTTCAGGAGATGCTGCGCGAGATCAATACTATTGGTTCCAAAGCTAATCTTTTAGAGATAACCCGTTGTGTCCTGGATGTTAAAAATGAGCTAGAGAAAATCAGAGAGCAGGTCCAGAATATTGTATAGTCATAAACCGTTTATGTTGATTGTCTCTGCCCCTTCCGGGTGCGGTAAGACGACCTTGCTGCACATGTTGAGGGATAAGGTCGACGGCATCGGTTTCTCGGTTTCTCATACTACCCGCCCGAAGCGTAAAAATGAGGTTGACGGTATTGATTATCATTTTGTAAGTCGGGATGAGTTTGCAAAAATGCTGGATGCGGGTTTTTTTGTGGAGTCAGCTACGGTTCATCTTAACGCTTACGGTACATCTTTTACGGCGGTTGATACCCTTCTCGCAAAAGGTGATGATGTTCTTCTCGATATTGATGTTCAGGGGATGCAACGTCTAAAATCTGCAAAGAGGTATGATTTTATTTCAATTTTTATTATGCCGCCCAGTTTAGGTGAGTTGGAGTCCAGACTGCGTCGGCGTAATACTGATTCTGATTCGGTTGTCAGGCAGCGTTTGAAGAATGCCGAAAAAGAGATTAAATCAGCCTCACTTTATGATTATATGGTTGTAAATGATGATCTTAATGCGGCTTTTCTTGAGCTTTCTGCAATTATTACTGCAGAACGTCTACGAACTGCTCGTATTATATTTTAATCTGTTTTGTCACTATTTTATTTGTAACTTTTAACTGTAGGAGTTTTACATGGCCCGTATCACTGTAGAAGACTGTATTGAAAAGGTTGAAAATCGTTTTGAGCTTATAACTTTAACTGCAATTCGTTCAAAGCAGATTATTAAACAGAAGATATCTCTTATCGAAAACCATAAAAATCGTCCGATTGTTATGGCGCTTCGTGAAATTGCTGCCGGGCGAGTTTGGCCTGAAACTGATTAAATTTCATTTGCCTCCTATTAATGTTCCACGTGAAACATAGATGGATGGTTTCTATCTTTAAGGTGACGAAATGAATGGCGGGTGGGAAGTGTTGAAATTGCAGATAGCAGCCCTAGGTGGGCTGCTATTTCTCTCTCTCGCTGTAACCTGGGTTATACTCTATTATGTACGGCTGCTTGATCATCCGAATGAAAGATCGTCACATGAATTAGCAACCCCTAAATGTGGCGGGGTCGGTATTGTTGTCAGCTTTGTTGCCGGTGTCTATATCTCCCAGCTCTGGGGAGGTAAATGCCTGGTTCCTCCAAATATTCTCTATTCTTTTATAATTCCGGTACTGATGATCGCAATTGTTTCGCTGGCGGATGATATCCAGGAGCTTTCACCAAAATTCCGGCTGTTCATACAAATTACAGCATCACTGCTGTTTCTCAGTCTTATTGGGTTTGAAGGAGGAGTGCGCGATAGCAACGTGTTGGCGCTGATGTTGAGGGCTCTGATTTGGGCCGCAAGTGTCGTCTGGATTGTGGGTATGGCTAATTCATTTAACTTTATGGATGGCATAGATGGATTGGCAGCAGGACAGGGCCTGATCGTGTCATTCTTTTTCGCTGTCATTCAATTCGGATATGGAAATTGCTTCCTGGGTTTTATAGCATTGGTGCTGATGGTCGGCTGTCTGGGGTTTCTCGCATTCAATTTTCCCCCGGCAAAAGTTTTTATGGGCGATGTCGGCAGTGTAAGTATAGGATTCATCCTTGCAATAATGGCTTTGTTGGGTCTTAAATACGAAAGTTCACTACAGTCAATGATGCTAGTACCATTACTTATGTCAAACTTTCTCTTCGACACAACAACAACATTTCTCCGAAGATTAAAAAATAGAGAGCCGGTCTTAGAGCCGCATCGTACCCATTTGTACCAGAAATTTTCCAGTTGCGGAGTTAGCCAACGCACCGTCACAATGACTAATTATGGGATGGCGATCATTCAGGGATTGATCGTATTATTGATGGGGGATGAACTACAGTACGCATTAGCCGGATGCCTGATATTGCAGATCATATACCAATCGTTGATTAATGTTCTTTATCAAAAATATTTTAAGGGTTTGTCTTCTGAAAGAGTAAAATAGAAAATTATTAATGGGAGTTATTTGTTAATTGAACAACAAAATGTTGCAAGTAAATAGTGTGATTTAATTCACATAACTACTGCAAGCCAAGTCAGGATAACGCTAAATGCAAGCCGTACAAATGTTATCGGGCTTTAAATTCTATGTAGTGTTTGTCAATAAATTCGCTTAACTTTAGGCGAAAATGAGATGAACTGAATTGTAAAGCATTTTCTCGGCAGGCTGCAGGAGTAATTTTATCATATTGTTTTTCAAATTCAATAACCGCCTTTACAACGCTGTCGGGAGTTTGCTCGTAAAAGAATATCCCGGTTGAAGTCTTAATTTTATCTGTTGGTCGGGAATTGTCTGAAGTGTGCCGGTTTCTTAGTTTGATATTGCTAACAGTGGTATTGTCGATAACTGTCTCTAGTGCCCCACCCTTGCCATATGCGATTACTGGCGTGCCGCAGGCTTGAGCTTCCAGTGGGACGATACCAAAATCCTCTTCTGCGGCAAAGATAAAGGCTTTCGCATTTTGCATATAATCACGCACCTCGGCCCTGTTTAAATGACCACATATTTCGATGTTGGAACCAGATAGATCTTTTAGACGTTTTTTTTCAGGCCCGTCACCAATAACAACAAGTTTTCGAGAGGGCATTTGCGCAAAAGCCTGGATTATTATATCCATACGTTTATAAGGTACCATGCGGGAAACAGTAAGATAAAAAGCTTTATTAGAAAGATCTACATTCGACCCGCCCGGAGGCGTAAAAAAATCAGTATCTACGGGAGGGTAAATGGTTGTAGCCGTCCTTCCGTAAACCTTTTTGATTCGACGGGAGATGAAATCTGAATTGGAAATATAGTGATCCACGCCATGAACAGTACGGCTGTCCCAAAGTCGCATCTTGTGGAGGAGCCAGCGAGCCAACCAACTTTTCAGGCCTTTCTCTAGCCCTGACTGCCTTAAGTATTGAAACTGCATATCCCAGGCGTAACGCATCGGGCTGTGAATGTATGAAATATGCAGTTGATCCGGTCCGGTAATTACCCCTTTGGCTACAGCATAATTACAGGATATCACCAGGTCGTAATAACTTAGATCAAATTGCTCAATAGCCAGAGGCATCAACGGCAGATAGAAGCGATGATAATCCTTGGCTAGCGGTAATTTTTGGATGAAGCTGGTATTAATAGCTCGTTGTCCAAGAAATTTGCGTTTATCTTGCGGAAGAAAATCTAGTAGGCAAAAGAGGTCGGCATCCGGAAAAAGAAATAAAATTTCTCTCAAAACATTCTCAGCCCCGGCATCAACCAGCAACCATTCATGGACAACTGCAACTTTCATAATTTTTCCAATATTTAAGAACTTATTTATTATTTCCCGCTGAACAGAACCATGAAAGTCCGGCATAAAATTCTGATATCAAAACCCAGCGACCATTGGTCAATATATTGAGTATCAAGTTTGACAATTTCGTCAAAGTCAGTAATCTTATTACGTCCAGATGTCTGCCAGAGGCCAGTTATGCCTGGTTTGATAGAGAGTCTGCGATAGTGTTCAAGTCCATATCTTCTAACCTCATCCAGGGTTGGCGGGCGCGTACCTACAAGACTCATATCACCAATTAAGACATTCCAGAATTGAGGCAATTCATCCATACTGGTGGAGCGCAGAAATTTTCCTATCCGGGTAATGCGAGGGTCGTTGGTAATTTTGAAGACCGCGCCATTTAATTCATTGTTTTTTAGCAATTTAGCTTTACGTGTTTCTGCATCCTGGGACATGGAACGAAATTTGTACAGTTGAAAACGGCGCCCGTTCTGACCAACTCGAGTTTGCTTGAAAAATATAGATCCGGGAGAGTCAAGTTTAATTGCTAATCCAATAAAAGGGAGTAATATTAAAGTGACCGTAAGCCCAGCCAAAGCTCCTGCAATATCAATAAGACGTTTTGCCAGTAGTTGATCCGGGTCAATAGTGACAGGATGGAGGACAACTAGTGGAATATTTTCCAGGCGGGCAAATTCACACTTACTCAACCGGTTGTCACTAATGTTAAGGATTATTTTACTGGTTTTCCCAGAGGCTTCTACTTGTTCCAAGAAGGGGTCAATAGTTATTGCATTCTTTCCCGTTTTCCTCGGAATAGCAAAATACACATCGTCAATAATTGTATCAGTTAGACGTTTAGAAAATTGAATGGTGGTTTCCTGGCATATGTCAACAATGTCAGCGATTTTTACACCATAAGGGTTGCCGGGTCTAAAGATATTTTTTAGCTGTTCCAGTTTAGGGCCCTGTCCCACCAGAAGAGTTCCACGATAATTAAGTCCGCGCTCCCGTATTTTGTTCAATATGTATTTACCACCTAGCTTTGTGACTAGTGTGAAAAATATGGAGATGCCGGCAAAGTATATAAAGAGAAGGCGACTGTAGCCGGTTGCGTGACTTAAAAATAGAGCCGCTGCCGCGATTGCCGTGGTCGTTATAAAGGCCAGCGTAAGGCGTTCCAAGGTAAGCTTGAATGAGAGGTAGCGTAATTTATGGTAGAGTTGGGCGCGGTAGAGATTGAATAGAAAAATGGGAATAAATAGCAAAACCACCCAGCCATATTCCCAAAGTTCATCCAAGTTTTCAGGTAGACGTTGAAAACGAATTACGAAAGCCAGAAAAAAAGAGGCTGCCAGCAACCCGGTATCAATCAATATGACGGAGCGGCGAACTATAGTTGAGTGTTCTTTGAGCATCAGATTTTGGAGGTCTATCAATACTGCGCGTTAAAATAAATTGCTTGCTTTAGGGCTTAAAAACAAGAAGCTGATCTAAAATAGTTTTTCAATTATCTCTTCCGCCAGCTCTTCCGCAGTTGAGCCAGTCCCGGATACGGTGATTTCGGGATTTTCCGGGGCCTCGTAATCTGAGTCTATACCGGTGAAGTTTTTGAGGTCGCCGGCCCGGGCTTTTTTATAGAGTCCTTTAGGGTCACGTTGCTCGCAGATCTCCAACGGTGTATCAATAAAGATTTCTATGAATTCCCCTTTCTCCAATAGCTCGCGGGCCAGGTTACGTTCGCTGCGAAAGGGGGAAATAAAAGCCGTGAGAACAATCACGCCGGCATCAACAAAAAGTTTTGCGGTTTCGGCTATACGGCGAATATTTTCGACCCGGTCGGCATCGGTGAAGCCGAGATCCCGATTGAGGCCGTGGCGGATATTGTCACCATCAAGAAGATAGGTGTGTTTTCCTAAAGAGTGCAGTTTTTTCTCAACCAGATTGGCAATGGTTGATTTGCCGGAACCGGAGAGGCCGGTAAACCAGAGGACTTTAGGTTTTTGGTTTTTAAGTTCGGAACGGCTATGTTTATCAATAGTAATCGACTGCCAGTGAATATTAGTGGCCCGCCGCAGGGGGAAATCTATCATACCGGCCCCGACCGTGGCGTTGGTGAAACGATCAACCAGGATAAAGTTACCGGTATGACGGTTATCATTATAGGCATCGAAAGAGATGGCTTTGCTGATGCTGATATTACATATGCCGACTTCATTCATGCCGAGGGTTTTGCCGGGTTCAAGTTTTAAGGTGTTGATATTGACTTTACGTTTAAGATCACTGACCTGAGCCGGGGACGTGGCGGAACCGGCTTTGAGAAGATAGCTGCGTCCGGGAAGCAGCGGCTCTTCATGGAGCCAGGCAATTTTAGCTTGAAACTGGTCGGTATGTTGGGGGCGGTCCAGCGGGGTGGCGAGCATATCACCGCGACTTATATCGATTTCATCTTCCAGGCAGAGAGTTACGGCCTGGTCGGCACGGGCTTCGGCAAGATCACCGTCCATAGTGACAATTTTTGAAACACGGCTTGATTGTCCGGATGAGGGTACGATAACTTCATCTCCGGGACGGATGGTGCCGGAAGCAATGGTGCCGCAGAAACCGCGAAAGTTGAGATCGGGACGGTTGACCCACTGAACCCGCATGCGGAAAGGTTTCGGTGTGGTATCATCGGCAATCTCGACAGTCTCCAGATACTCCAGTAATGACGCTCCCTGGTACCACGGCATGTTTTTACTAAGCCGTAAGCCGGAAGTTTTCGGGGTGATAATGTTATCGCCTTTGAGAGCGGATATCGGTATGAAGGTAACCTGCTTAAAATTTAAATCCCGGGTAATTTCACTGTATTCGTTTTTGATCGCTGTGAAACGTTCCTGACTGTAATCAACCAGATCCATTTTATTGATAGCGACCAGCACATTCTTGATGCCGACCAGAGAGGCCAGGTAGCTGTGGCGTTTGGTCTGGGTCATAACCCCTTTGCGGGCATCGATCAGGATTACGGCAACCTCGGCGGTTGAGGCCCCGGTGACCATGTTGCGGGTGTACTGTTCGTGACCGGGAGTGTCGGCGACAATAAATTTACGTTTATCGGTGGAGAAAAAACGATAAGCGACATCAATGGTAATGCCCTGTTCGCGCTCAGCCTGGAGACCATCGAGTAACAGAGCATAATCGATCTCTTCGCCCTGAGTTCCGACTTTCTTGCTGTCGGCCTCAAGGGCCGCGAGTTGATCTTCAAAAATAAGTTTGGTATCCCAGAGAAGCCGGCCGATCAGGGTGCTTTTGCCGTCATCAACGCTGCCGCAGGTGATAAAGCGGAGCATATCCTTTTCTTCCTGGACCTTGAGGTAGGAGAGGATATCTTCGGTGATAAGATCAGATTGATGGGCCATTAAAAATACCCCTCCTGCTTTTTCTTCTCCATACTTCCGGCAGAATCGTGGTCGATGAGACGGCCCTGACGCTCACTGGTTTTAGTCAATAACATCTCCTGGATAATCTCCGGCAGGGTCGCGGCGGTGGACTCTACGGCCCCAGTCAGGGGATAACATCCCAGGGTGCGGAAACGGACTGGTTTCATTTCGATCTTTTCATCGGGTAGCAATTCGAGACGGTTGTCATCGACGAGAATCAGCATACCGTCTCGTTTTACAACTGGTCGTTCCTTCGAGTAGTAAAGCGGTACAATGGGAATCTTTTCGAGGTAGATATACTGCCATATATCGAGTTCGGTCCAGTTGGACAGGGGAAAAGCCCGGATGCTCTCTCCGAGATTTACCCGGGCGTTGTAGAGATTCCAGAGTTCGGGGCGTTGGTTTTTGGGATCCCAGAGGTGGGTTTCGGTACGGAAAGAGAAGATCCGCTCTTTAGCCCGGGATTTTTCTTCATCCCGGCGGGCGCCGCCTAAAGCGGCGTCGAATTTATATTTATCTAAAGCCTGTTTCAGAGCTTCGGTCTTCATGATATCGGTATAGCGGGCCGAACCATGTTTGAATGGAGAGATTCCTTGTTCGACCCCTTCCAAATTCGTATAAACTAAAAGTTCAAAACCGAACTCCTCGGCCATGCGCTGACGAAACTCGATCATCTCGCGAAATTTCCAGGTTGTATCAACATGCATCAAAGGAAACGGAGGTGGAGCCGGATAGAAAGCCTTGCGAGCCAGATGCAGCATGACCGAGGAGTCTTTGCCGATGGAATAGAGCATGACTGGATTTTCAAATTCAGCCACAACTTCACGCATTATGTGGATGCTTTCAGCTTCAAGTTGTTGTAAATGGGTCATGAAAAAGTCTTCAGTTTTTATTTGACAAAATTGTTGGTTTTTCTTTTAACTGGAGGAGGTATAGATTGATTTCGGCGCAGGTTTTTCACATCAATGTTCGTATAGATACAAAAGTCTTTCTTTGTCAAGGTGCAATTGGCGGCAGGGTTATAATTGCTTGACAATAAGTCGATAAACTCGTACAAAAGTCGAATGATTTTTTAGTGGCTTATAGTTTGTTTCCCGTGACGATGAGAAAACCTTTATCTCCGGGTATCGGCTTAAGCCCGGCCCCGCGATCGCAGTGTTTTATGGAATAATTCTGATTTGAGGTTTTATTTGAGATGGTGACATATAGGGAAGAGTTGCTGAAACTTTTACATGGTCTCTCCTATGAGGAGCGTGAGGTAACCTTAACCTCGGGCAAGAAGAGTAATTTTTACGTTGACGGGAAACAGACGACTTGTCACGCCCGGGGCGCGTTTTTGACGGGAGAGCTTTTTTACGAGAAGATCAAGGCCTGCGGGGCTGCGGTGCAAGGGGTCGGCGGCCTGACCATGGGGGCCGATCCGATTGTTGCGGCCATCAGTGTGGTCAGTGTCCTTAAAGATGACCCGCTGCACGCTTTTCTGATTCGGAAAGAGCCTAAAGGTCATGGCAAGCAACTCTGGATTGAAGGTGATAAGAATTTTAAGGCCGGTGATGCGGTGGCGATTGTTGAAGATGTTGTCACCAGCGGCGGCTCCCTCCTGAAAGCGGTGGAGAGGGCCCGGGCCCATGATCTTAAAGTGGTTCAGGCCCTGACTCTGGTCGACCGGCTCGAAGGCGGGGCCGAGTTTCTGGCTGAGCACGGCCTTAAACTGGAAGCTCTTTTTACGATTGAAGATTTGCAGAATTTTTCCGGATGAGGGCCTGATTTACGTTTAATCTATAGCGAGGTTTATTAGTGATTAAAAACCGGGTGGTGATAATTGATGCCGAGGTTGGAGTCTGTCAGAGTCTGATCCGGATTGTCAAGCATGAGCGCCTGGTTCCTGATGCCTATGCCGATGGCCGGGAGGCTTTCGCGGCTTTGCGGGAGCGTCATGATGATGTCCTGTTAGTAATCGCCGATATCCGGATGCCGCATTTGAACGGGCTGGAATTTATGCGTCGGGCGAGTATTGATTTTCCCGGAGTTCCGTTTATTGTGACCTCCGGACACGGAACTAAAAAAGAGATTATTCAGGCCTTGAAACAGGGGGCCCTGGACTATTTTGAAAAGCCTTTTACCTTAAAGGAGATAAGCGCTTCGATTCGTAAGGTGCGGCACCTGGCGGACGAAGGTCATCGAACCGTCAAGGTCTACCGCAATCTGGTCGAAAAAAGGGTGGTTTTCAGAATAGCCAATGAGATCGCTCTGGTGCATCCTCTGGTCAGCAGTCTTGCCGATGAGCTCAAACTTGCCGGCCGGATTTCCCCAGGCCAGCTGCCGGGCCTGAGGATGGGTCTGCATGAGTTGATCGTTAATGCGATTGAGCACGGTAATTTAGAGCTCGATTCTGGATTGAAAGATCGTCATAACTATCTGGACCTGCTTAAACGCCGGGCCTGTGAGCCGCGTTTTGCTGAGCGCCGGGTGACGGTTGAAGTTGTGATTACGGATGCCTCTTTTACCTGTACAGTTGAAGATCAGGGGCCCGGTTTTAACTGGCGTTCTCTGCCCGATCCGACCGATCCCGAAAACCTTTTTAAGCCGCACGGCCGCGGGGTGATTATGGTGGGTAATTTTTTTGATGAGTTCTCCTATAATGAAGCCGGTAATCAGGTTACGGTACGCAAATTTTTTTGAAGGATAACAGTGATGAGTGAAGATTATAAATATGTCGTCCTTTTAGGTGACGGTATGGCGGATGAGCCGCTGACTGAGCTTGAGGGCAAAACTCCGTTGATGGCCGCGAAGACCCCGCATTTTGATGCTCTGGCAAAAAAGGCCGAGCTGGGAACCGCGCTGACGGTTCCTGAAGGTTATCCCGCCGGCAGCGATGTCGCCAATCTCTCGGTTTTCGGCTATGATCCGGCCAAATATTATACCGGCAGGGCTCCACTGGAGGCCGCCAGCATGGGCCTTGAACTGGGGCCGGACGATGTCGTTTTTCGCTGTAACCTGGTGAATATCCTGCACTATCAGGCCCGCGGTTTTATGCACGATTTCAGTGCCAACCATATTACTACGGAAGACGCTCATGAGATTATTGCCGCTTTGAACGATGAGCTTAAATCGGAACAGATCGAATTTTTTCCCGGTATCAGCTATCGCCACCTGATGGTGATTCGGGACTGTCCGCCTGAACTCGCCAAGGTGGATTTAATCCCGCCGCATGATATCATCGGCCAGGATGTGGTTGATCATCTGCCGGGTGATTTAGGCTCGCCCCTGCTGCAGTTGATTACCTCATCCCAGATGATCATGCACCAGCTGCCGAAGTTTCGCGACCGGCTCGAACAGGGTGAGGCGACCGCCAACTCAATCTGGCTCTGGGGACAGGGAAAAAAGCCCAAGCTTGATCCCTTTTCAGAACTTTACGGGATTAAGGGTTCGGTTATCTCGGCGGTTGACCTGATCAAAGGCATCGGCCTTTTGGCCGGGATGGAGAGTATTGAGGTCCCGGGCGCGACCGGTTATCTCGATACCAGTTATGAGAATAAGGCGGCCTACGCGGTTGAAGCCTTAAAAAGCTCCGATTTTGTCTATCTCCACGTTGAATCCCCGGACGAGTCGTCCCATGAGGGCAGTCTCGAGAAAAAACTTCAGGCGATAAGCGACCTTGATATCCGTCTGCTGGCTCCGCTGCTGAAAGGTCTGAATGAAAATTTTCCGGCCTACCGGATTCTGATAATGCCCGATCATCCGACTCCGATTCGCTTGAAGACCCACACCGCGGAGCCGGTGCCGTTTATGATTTATGATAATTGTAAAGCCTTTGCCGGATCGGCAGCGGGCTATAATGAACAGACCGCCACCGCCGCCGACAATCATTTTGCCGAAGGCTGGCGTCTGCAAAAACATTTTGTAAACCCTTAACATTTTACCTGACGCGGAGTAACATTTGAAACCCAAGTATATTTTTGTGACCGGCGGGGTTATCTCCTCGCTCGGCAAAGGTCTGGCCGCCGCCTCTTTAGGCGCCCTGCTTGAGGCTCGGGGTCTGAACGTCGGTCTGCAGAAGCTCGATCCCTATCTTAATGTCGATCCCGGCACCATGAGTCCGTTTCAGCATGGTGAGGTCTTTGTTACCGATGACGGAGCCGAGACCGATCTGGATTTAGGTCATTATGAGCGTTTTACCCACACCAAACTGACCCGCCACAGTAACTACACCTCAGGTAAGATCTACGATAAGGTGATATCGAAAGAGCGGCGCGGCGACTATCTCGGTGGTACGGTGCAGGTGATTCCTCACATTACCAATGAGATTAAAAGCTCTATTCGCCACTGGGCCGGCAATATCGATGTTGCCATAGTCGAGATCGGCGGTACCGTCGGTGATATCGAAAGTCAGCCTTTTTTAGAGGCGATTCGTCAGTTTCGTTACGATATCGGCCCGAAAAATGTGCTCTATATTCACCTGACCCTGGTGCCCTACATCAAGACCGCCGGTGAGCTTAAAACCAAGCCGACTCAGCACAGCGTCAAGGAGTTGCGGCAGATCGGTATTCAGCCCGATATCATTCTCTGCCGGGCCGACCGTGAACTCTCGCAGGATATTAAAGATAAGATTTCTCTTTTCTGCAACACCGAGACGGATGCGGTTTTCACCGCCCGTGATGTTGATAGTATCTACGAGTGTCCATTGGCTCTGCATGGCGAAGGGGTTGATGATAAGGTCGTCTCCCTGCTTAATATCTGGACCGGGGCCCCGCGCCTTGACGCCTGGCGCGAGATTGTCCGCAAGATCAATGAACCGGCGGGCTCGGTGACGATTGGAGTGGTCGGTAAATATATCGCTCTGACCGAATCCTACAAGAGTTTGAATGAGGCCTTGACCCATGGTGGTATCGCTAATGACGTTGAGGTTAAACTGGAGTATGTTGATGCCGAGGAGATTGAGGGCCTGAGTGATGAGGTGCTGGCTGAGCGGTTTCAGAGTATTGACGGTTTTCTGATTCCCGGCGGTTTCGGCACCCGCGGGGTGGAGGGGAAAATTGTTGCGGCCGGCTTCGCTCGACGGAAAAAAATCCCGCTTTTCGGGATCTGCCTCGGCATGCAGCTGATGGTGGTTGAATTTGCCCGCAATCAGGCCGGCTACAGTGATGCCAACAGTGCCGAATTTGAAGCCGCGACTAAAGCCCCGGTTTTTGTTCTTTTGAAGGAGTGGACGAGTGCCGACGGCAAACAGACCTTTACTCAGGATGAGACCAGCAATAAAGGCGGCACCATGCGTCTCGGAGCCAACCCCTGCTGTCTGCGTGAGGGCTCTTTTGCCTGGCGGGCCTACGAAAAGAGTGAGATCTCCGAACGCCACCGGCATCGTTATGAATTTAATAATGCCTATCGTGAGAGCCTGGAAGAGAAAGGCCTTAAAATTACCGGTACGCACCTCCACCATGATCTGGTGGAGATTGTTGAGATTGAGGACCATCCCTGGTACCTGGGCTGTCAGTTTCATCCCGAATTCACCTCGAAACCGATGCGTCCACACCCTCTGTTCGTGGCTTTTATCGCCGCTGCCAAACAGACCCGCGATGACTGAGGCAAAAATATAGAAGATGACTTCTGTAAAAATCAATGACACTTTTTTTATCGGTCGGCCGCGTTATCCTCTGGCCTTGATTGCCGGGCCCTGTGTTCTGGAAAGTCGGGAGCTGGCGTTTACGGTGGCCCGGGCGGTGGCTGAAATCTGCCGGGAGCTTAAGGTTCCCTATATCTTCAAGGGCTCTTTCGATAAAGCCAACCGGAGCAGCATAAACTCCTTCCGCGGTCCCGGCCTGAAAGCCGGGCTTGAGATCCTGGCGGCGGTCAAGGCGGAGCTTAAACTGCCGGTTACTACCGATGTGCACACCGTGGAACAGGTTGAGGCTGCAGCTGAAATTATCGATATTATTCAGATTCCAGCCTTTTTATGCCGGCAGACCGATCTTTTGCTGGCGGCCGGAAAGACAGGCCGTGTAGTCAATGTTAAAAAGGGTCAGTTTATGGCCCCCCGGGATATGGAGCAGGTGGTTAATAAGGTTGCCGCCGGCGGCAACCGGAAGATTATCCTGACGGAACGCGGCACCACCTTCGGTTACAATAATCTGGTGGTCGATTTCCGTTCATTGCCTCTAATGCGTGCCTGCGGTACGCCGGTTATCTTTGATGCGACTCATTCGGTGCAGTTGCCGGCGGCCCGGGGTGAGGCTTCCGGTGGCGATCGGGACATGATTCCGACCCTGGCGGCCGCCGCCGTCAGCGCCGGGGCGGATGCGATCTTTATGGAAGTTCACCCGGATCCCGATAAGGCGCTCTGTGATGGTGCCAACTCCCTGCCTCTGGCCGAGCTTAAGAGTCTGCTCAAACGCCTGGTGGCGTTGAGTGAAATTTAATGGAAAAATCTATGTTGAATGAAGAGCAGATTATTGCCGAAGGCCGGCGTACGATTGCGGTTGAAGCGGAGTCGCTTAAAGATCTGGGGCGGCGTCTGGATCGTGATTTCGCTCAGGCGGTTAAGCTTCTTTCCCTCTGCCGGGGCAAGGTGGTGGTTACCGGAGTCGGCAAGTCGGGGATTATCTGCCGCAAGATTGCCGCCACTCTGGCCAGCACCGGCACGCCAGCCATGTTTCTTCATCCGACCGAAGGTCTGCATGGTGATCTCGGGGTTTTATCGAAACAGGATCTGGTTATCGCTATCTCCTACAGCGGTACGACTGAAGAGTTGAGCAAGATTATTCCCGCGGTTAAACGCCAGGGTCTGCCGCTGCTGGTTTTGACCGGTAATCTTAGCTCGGAACTGGCTCAGAGCAGTGATCTGACTCTGGATATTTCGGTAAATCGTGAAGCCTGCCCGCTGGGTCTGGCGCCGACAACCAGTACGACGGTGACCGTGGCTTTGGGTGATGCTTTGGCCGCCGCCCTGCTGGCGCTTAAGGGATTCAGCGCCGATGATTTCGCCCTGCGTCATCCCGGGGGGGCACTGGGCCGCCGCCTGCTGCTGCGGGTGGCTGATGTTATGCATGCGGGAGATAAGATTCCTCTGGTTAAAGATTCGGTTTCGGTTCAGGAGGCCCTGTTTGAGATGACCGGTAAAGGCTTAGGGGTGACTGGTGTCTGTGATGAGAACGGCAGTTTGATTGGGGTTTTGACTGATGGGGATCTGCGGCGGCTGTTGGCCGATTATAAAAACCCGCTGTCGCTGACGGTGTTTGAGGTTATGACGAAAAACCCGAAATCGATCTCTGCGGAGGAGTTGGCGGCCAGTGCCGTGAAGCTGATGGAGGATGCCAAAATCACTTCACTTTTTGTCTTTAACGACCCGGTTGCAGAGAATCGGGTATCGTCTCCGGTCGGGATCGTTCATCTTCATGATCTGCTGCGGGCCGGGGTAGTTTAACCGGGTAACCGCAGTTTAAGAATTGAAAGGGTATCTATGTCTCCTGTTGCCGAAATTTCTGCGAAAATTATGCCGCTTAAGGCCCTGATTATGGATGTCGACGGGGTTCTGACCGACGGTCGGGTGATCATTGACAGTAACGGGATTGAGAGCAAACAGTTCGATGTTCGGGACGGGCATGGTCTGAAAATGCTGCAGCGCAGCGGCCTGACCCTGGCCTTTTTGACCGGCCGCCGCTCTCCGGTGGTGAGTAAGCGGGCGGCGGAACTGGGGATTGAGATTGTTTTCCAGCGCTGCCATGACAAACTGGCGGCCTATAATCAGATTAAACAACGGCTTAAACTTGAAGATTGCGAAATTGCCTATGTCGGTGACGATGTTATCGATATACCGGTGCTGCGGCGGGTCGGTTTCGCGGCCACGGTTGCCGATGCCGACCCGGAACTTAAAGTCCATGTCGACTGGCAGTCGACCCGGCCCGGCGGCCGCGGGGCCGTGCGGGAGCTAAGCCGGTTGATTATGCAGACTCAGGGTACCTGGGATAAGGCGATGGCCAGATATCTTGACCGTTGAGTGATGGTTAGTGCTTGCTTGATGAGCTTTTTTCTCTGCGCTCGCGTGGTTACGGATTAATCTAATTTGAAAAAGATTTATATCATAGTTTTGCTGCTGCTGGTTCTGGTTGCCGGCGGCTATTATTTGGTTCAGCGGGCTCTTAAAGATCCCGTCAAACTGGTTAAAGCTCTGCCCGAGGTGGCCAAAAATCTGGAATTTGAGCTCGATAATGTACGTTATGGCCATACCCGTTCCGGGGTCAAGAAATGGGAATTAAGTACAAAAAAGGCTAAAAGAATCAAGGGTGATAAACGTATTACTCTGGAGGGAGTAAAAGCCCGGATTTATGCCGATGGTAAACTGGACAGCGACACCCGGATTGAGGCTGAAGCCGGTTTTTATTGGATTGAGAGTGGTGATATTGAACTTAAAGGTGCAGTTGAAATAGTTAATCGGCAATTTCAGATTGCGACCGAACGTATCAGTTACAAGGAGTCTGAAGAGGAAATTTCAGCTCCGGAAAGCCTGGTGGTTGAGAGTGAAAAATTAACCATAAAAGCGAACCGGGCGACGATCGACTTAAAGCAGCAGCAGCTGCATTTTGCCGGTTCGGTCAAGGCCCGTATCCGGTTCGGAGAAAAATGAAGCACAGTGAAAGCAATGTTGATGATGGGTGGAAAGTATGTTCCCAGTATTAAAAAAAGTAAGTGCGGGTTGTCTGTTGGCGATTACCCTGGCGATACTCTTAAACGGTATCGGGCTGGCCGCAGCCGCGGATAAACCGGCCTTTTTCGGCAATCGTAAAGATCCGGTTGATATCGCTGCGGACAAGCTGGATTTTGATCAGAAAAACCATACCGCAGTTTTCAGTGGTGACGTTTTCGTCAAACAGGCCGAAACCACGCTTGAGGCTGATACGCTTAAGATTATTTTCGCCAAAGGTGCGGAGCAGAATCAGGAACTTAAAGAGATTATTGCGACCGGGAAAAAGGTTGTGGTTAAAATGAAGGGGAAAAAAGCTCTCTGTCGGAAGATGCACTATTTTGCGGCTGGGCGTAAAATTATTTTGACCGGCACCCCTTCTCTTGATGACGGCGAAAACGTTATCAGCGGTGAAGAGATTACTTTTTTTCTTGATGATGAACGCAGTGTGGTTAAGAGCGGTCGACAGCATAGGGTGAAAACGACAATCTTTCCCGGCGCGCGCGGCGGTTTGGGGCTCAAAAACAGATGAGTTATCGTTTAGTCGTTAAAGAGGTCGTCAAAAGCTATCAGGGCCGCCGGGTGGTTGACAGGGTTTCGATCGCTATCGATTCCGGCACCGTGGTCGGTCTGCTGGGGCCGAATGGTGCCGGCAAGACGACCACCTTCTATATGGTGGTCGGGCTGGTGAAACCGGAGGCCGGCAGCCTGCTGTTGAACGATCATAATCTGACCGGTATGACCCTGCCGCAGCGGGCTCGACGGGGGATCAGTTATCTGCCCCAGGAGGCCTCGGTTTTTCGGAAGCTTTCGGTCGCTGACAACCTGCTGGCGATTATCCAGACCTTGGGCCTCAGCCACGCCGAGGAAGAGGAGCGCCTGAACCGCATGCTGCAGCGTTTCGGCCTGGAAAAAATCAGAAAAAGTATGGGCTATGCCGTCTCCGGAGGTGAACGCCGGCGCATCGAAATTGCCCGGGCTCTGGTTTTGGAACCGAAATTTATCCTTCTGGATGAACCCTTCGCCGGGATTGACCCGCTCGCGGTAAATGATATTCAGCAGATTATTTCCGAGCTTAAAGCGGACGGAATCGGCGTTCTTATTTCAGACCATAATGTTAGAGAAACTCTGGGTATCTGTGATTACGCCTATATCATGGATCAGGGTACCATTCTCGAAGAGGGCGACCCTCAGTCGGTTATCGCCAGTCCCAAAGCCCGCAAAATCTATCTTGGTGATAATTTCTCCATGTAAAACCGCCTTATTACATTTTCCCCTTGTATTTCCCCTCCTGCTTTATTATATTACAGTTAGGTATGATAATTGCGTTAAACCCATAATTTTGAGTCAGATAAGGCCTTTTCGTTTCTTATATGTCGATATCCTTAAGCCAAAATATTCGCCTTATACAAACCCAGCAACTGGCTCTAACTCCGCAGCTGCAGCAGGCAATCAAACTCCTACAACTCAATCAAGTCGAACTCCTGGAGATGGTTAACCAGGAGATGGTGACCAATCCGGTTCTGGAAGAGGCCGGCGATAAGGTGTTGGAGGAGCAGGAGCAAAGTAAGCAGCAGCTGACTGAGCGCGATGAGCAGAGCCTGCGGGAAGGCCTGGATTCAGAAAATCGTCCCGAAATTCGCGAGGTCTTGAAAGATACCGACTGGCAGCCATATTTTGAACAGCGCGGTATCAGCGGCAGTGGCCGTTCCGGTTTTGATGATGACCAGCCCGCCTGGGATTATAATCTGACTAAACCCCCGACCCTGGTCGACCATCTCCTCTGGCAGCTTCAGCTTACACCTCAGTTCAGCGAACAGAGCCAGCGTATCGGCGAAGCGATCATCTACAGTCTCGATGAAGACGGCTATCTTGAAACTGATTTCACAGAGCTTTGTACCCGGCTTGACTGTGATCCCGAAATTGTCGAGAAAGTGCTGGTCAGGATTCAGCAGTTTGATCCGGTCGGGGTCGCAGCCCGTTCTCTGGAGGAGTGCCTGCTTTGCCAACTGGTCCATCAGGGGCTTGACAGCGAGCTCAACTGCCAGATTGTTTCCGGTTACATAAATTTGTTGAAAACCAAAAATTATCGTAAGATCGCCCGTCACCTGCAGGTTGATGAAGAGAGAGTACTGGCCGCGGTTAAGGAGATTTTGACACTGGATCCCAAACCCGGGGCCCGTTTTCAACCGGATGCGACGCAGATTGTCGTGCCCGAGGTTTTTGTCCATAAAAGCGAAGGTCGCTTTGTTGTTACCTTAAACAGTGACCGGCTGCCGAAACTGTCAGTCAACAGTTACTATCTGGAGGTTGCCGGCCAGTCCGGCGAGGCGAACAGTCTGACCCGAAACTATCTGACGGAGAAGATCCGGGCGGCTCAGTGGTTGATTAAAAGTATTGAACAGCGACAGAAAACCATATATAAGGTGATGGTGAGTATTGTTAAGTTCCAGGAAGACTTTTTCAGCCGGGGACCCCACCATCTGAAGCCTCTGGTTCTGCGGGATGTAGCCGATGATATTGAGATGCATGAGTCAACCGTCAGCCGGGTGACTCAGGGCAAGTATGTTCAGACTTCCCATGGAGTTTTTGAACTTAAATACTTTTTTAACAGCAGCATCAATCGGGGTGCGGGCGATATTGCCTCCGCCAGTGTCAAGCGAAAGATTATCGAATATATTGAGAAGGAGAACCCGGTCGAGCCTCTGAGTGATGATGCCATTGTCAAGTTACTGCTTAAAGATCATGAGATAAAAATTGCCCGGCGCACGGTGGCCAAGTATCGGAATCAACTTGGGGTTCTGGCCTCGGGTCAGCGCAAAAGAATTTTGTAGGGGTCGCCCGGAAAAATATTCTCAACGTATCAGTTGTCGGGAGGCGACGGTAGGTTAAACTCAGATCGATTGTGGGAGGAAGTTACGGCTTTTTCAGATACACCCCGGGACTTAAGAGCCCGCTACCGTCGTTGTGAAGCTGCCGGTTTGTGCCGGTTAACCATCTAACAAGGGAGGAAATGCGATGCAGATTAACGTTGTCTTTCGTCATATGGATCAGTCGGATGCGATTAAGGAATATGCAGTTGAGAAACTTTCAAAAATAAAAAAATATCTTGATGGTCCGTTGGATGTCAACGTTGTTCTCTCTGTCGAAAAGATTCGTCAGATTGCCGAGGTAACCTTTACGATCAATAATTTTTTGGTAAAAGGTAAAGAGGAAGCGGACGATATGTATGCCGCTATTGATCTGGTCGCCAACAAGATCAGTCGTCAGGTGAAACGTTACAAAGAGCGTCTGCGGAGGAAAAAGGGCGCGACCGGCATTGATGAAAATCTCTCAAGTGTTCCTTACGATGTATTAAGTGTTGATCATGATGTTGAAGAGTCGACTCCTGAGTTGATTAAGAAGAGCAATTTTCTGGTCAAACCCATGACCCCCGATGAAGCTATAATGCAGCTCAATCTGATGGGTAACAGCTTTCATGTATTCCGGGATGAATCCAGTGACCGGATCAATGTTGTTTATCGTCGTGATGATGGTCATTACGGTTTGATTGAACCGCAATAAATAAGTGCTGGTAAAATAGAAAAAATTATGAAAATTACTGATTATCTTGCCCCCGAACTGGTAATTGCCGAGCTGGAAGCGGAGACTAAGGACGAAGCGTTGCGGTCGCTTGCGGCTCGGGCGGCAAGTGTCATGTCGGAGCTTGATGAGGCTGAGATCCTCAAGGTTATTAAAGATCGTGAGGCCTTAGGCAGTACCGGCATCGGTCATGGTATTGCCATTCCCCATGGTAAAATGGGCGGTATAGAAGAGGTGATTGTACTCTTTGCCCGCAGTCGAAAAGGGGTGGAGTTCGCAGCCGTGGATGGTGACCCGGTAAAACTCATCTTTCTGCTGCTGGCCCCGGAAAACGCTGCAGGTACTCATCTGAAACTTCTGGCCCGGATCTCCCGCATGTTAAAGGGAGAAGAGTTTTGTCATAAATTACTGGAGCTTGATACGGCGGAAGAGCTTTATGCCGCGATCAGAGCAGAAGATGAGAACTCCTGATCATAGTGAGACGTTAAGTCTGACGGTTGCCGACTTGCTCAAGGATGATGCCCGTGGACTATGTCTGAGTCTGCTCTCTTCCGGAGTCTCGCTGGATCGTGAGATAAAAAACTACCGAATTCAGAAACACGGTCTGATCTTTGCCGGCTTTGACCAATTTTTTGAGCCGGAACGGATGCAGCTTATGGGCATGGCTGAAGTTGCCTACCTTGAAGCTCTGGACTTTGGGCGAAGGCTTGAAGTCGTCAACCGACTCTGCGCCCTGCAGCCCATCTGTATTATTGTAACCCGATCCTGTGAGCCTCCCGCGGAACTGCTCCAGCTTTGTAAAGAGTGTAAAATTCCGCTGCTTAAAAGTACGCTGTCGGTATCCGCTTTTTTTGATGCCGTAAACCGTTATTTCGAAGATTTTATCAACCCCGAAACTACGGTTCACGGGGTTCTGCTTGACATCCACAGTACCGGGGTTCTGCTCATAGGTAAGAGTGGAGTTGGTAAAAGTGAGGTCGCCCTTGACCTTTTACAGCGTGGTCATCGACTGATTGCCGACGATGTTGTCGTCATGCGTTTTCGCCCTCCGGCAACGGTGGTTGGTGAAGCCAATGCGATCCTGAAATTCAATATGGAAATTCGCGGTCTCGGGATTATCAATATTGAGGACATTTTCGGGGTGACCGCAGTACGTGACAGTCAACGGGTTGACTTGGTGATTGAGCTGATCGCCTGGGATGAGTATGACGAAAGTAAACGCCTGAATCTGGATCAGGAAAGTTTTTCGATTCTTGGGGTTAATATCCCCAAGGCAACGATTCCGGTTAATCCGGGGCGCAATTTGGTAACGATTGTAGAAGTGGCGGCGCACACTTTCAGGCTACAGAAGCAGGGGAGAAAAACTGGTTTAAGCCTGCTGGATGATCTCTCCCGGCGCCTGAGTAGAGACGGTGACGGCGGTTAATCGAATGAATCAGGAGCGGCAGCAGGCGGCGGTGATTATTGTCAGCGGTCTTTCCGGAGCCGGAAAGAGCAGTGCTCTGAAGGTTCTGGAGGATATCGGCTATTTCTGCATCGATAACCTGCCGGTTGCCTTTTTGACCAAGTTTATCGAACTCTCCGGTAATTTCTCTTCTTCGATAAAGGGTATCGCTCTGGTTATGGACCTTCGGGAGGAGGAGTTCTTAACCAGCTTTCCCGATCTCTACCGTCGGCTCAAAAACTCATCGGTGTCTCTGGATCTGATCTTTTTGGAAGCCGATGAGCAGACCCTGATTAAACGTTACAGTGAGACCCGGCGAAAACATCCGGTCTCAATTGCCGGGTCGGTTGCAAGGGCGGTAGCCCGCGAACGTGAACTTCTAGTCGAGATTCGGGCTCTGGCCAGTTATCGGATCAACACCAGCGGTTTTACGATCCATCAGTTTAAGGATTATCTGCGTAAGATTGTCAGTGCGGATGCGGGCAAAGAGAACCTCAATATCTCACTGCTCTCGTTCGGTTTTCGTAATGGTCTGCCTCCGGAAGCTGATATCGTCATGGATGTCCGTTTTCTACCGAACCCTTATTTTATTGAGAGTCTGCGGCTGCAGAGCGGGCTGGATTCCGGGGTTAAAAAGTATGTTCTGGGGCACCCAGTGAGCCGCTCATTTGTCGAGCGTTTTCATGCGTTGTTAAAAATGTTGATTCCCGAATATCAGCGTGAAGGTAAAAGCTATTTGACCGTGGCTATCGGATGTACCGGGGGGCAGCACCGCTCGGTTGCGATTGTCAGCCAGTTAAGCGACTTACTACAAGAGGATGGCTTTGAACTCTCTATCAGCCATCGAGACATCAAAAAATTATGATTAAAACTATTATTGTAACTCATCATACCCTGGCCGACAACCTGATTGAGACGGCAGAAATCATCGTTGGTCAGTGTGATAACCTGACGGGTGTAAGTATCTCTAAAAACGGCGATGTCGATAAGGTTCGCAAAGAGCTGATCGAATTGATCAAAAAATATCACAAAGAGGGGCATAAGATCTTGATCCTGACCGATATGTTTGGCGGTACACCCTCCAACATCTGTCTCGCTCTTTACGAACCGGAAAGGGTGGAGATCGTTTCCGGGGTCAATCTGCCGATCGTTTTGAAACTTGCCGGATGGCTGAAAGATGAAAATCAGAAGCTGAAAGAGGTGGCGGCGAAAATTACCGAGTACGGTCGTAAAAACATCTTTACCGCAGCCGAGTTTCTGGATCTATGAAGCGGGTACTGTTTCGGGTTGATGACCGCCTGATTCATGGTCAGATTATTGCCGCCTGGGTACCCTATATTCGGGCCACCCGGATCATTGTCGCGGATGATAAACTGCCTCAGAATGAGATGCTTTCCAAAATTTTACGGCTCGCGGCGCCAGCCAGTCTGCGGGTCGAGATCCTGCCTGTGCGTCAGGCTGTGGCTCTGATTGAGCAACAGCGTTCCGGCCCCGGACTTTTGACGATCATGCTTTTTTCCGGTCTAGATGCGGTGGTGCAGGCCCTGGCGGCCGGACTGACCCTTATCGAGTTGAATATCGGCAACCTGCGGAACGCCCCCGGTAAGCTGCAGATTTCCGATTCAATCTCTCTGGATCGTAAAGAGATCGAGGCTCTGCGCCAATTGCAGAGACAGGATATAAAGGTTACCATTCAGCCGGTGCCGTCGGCTCCGGCGGTTGATATGATGGCGCTGCTCCGGCGTAAAGGGTTGTTGTAGGGTTCTATGTGGCTTGATTTTTCTTCTATTATCTGGTTGACGGCCAAGGTTTCATTACTCGGGTCTTTTTGCGCGCTCGATAGGACCGCATTCTTGCAGATGATGCTTTCGCGGCCGCTGGTGGCGGCGACCTTTGCCGGAATGCTGGCCGGGAACTGGGAGATTGGCCTGCTGCTCGGAGCCGCGCTGGAGCTATGTTTCTTAAGTGAGATGCCGGTGGGTACGATGATTCCGACCGATGATACTCTGCTGGCCCTGGCGGCCGGTGGAGCTGCGGCCGCTTTGAGTGTTCTGCCGCAAGCGGCAGGGAGGCTTCCCACTCTGGCTTTGGTGGTGCTGCTGAGTACCCTGCCGTGGGCAGCCTTCACCCGTAAAGTAGACGGCTGGGTCAGAGTCAGAAACGCTCAATTAATTGATGAGGTTGAGACGGCCCTGCTGGCCGGTCACACTCTCGATGACGGCGAGAGAAAGGTGGCTGTAAATTTTCATCTGCACGGGTTGCTGAATTTTTACGGCGCCGCCGCGGCGGCGGTGGCCCTGATGATGTTTAGTTCACTACTGGTGGCGCCGATGCTGCTTTTTCTAGTGCCGGACTGGCTACAGCCGCTGACCGACCGTCTCCTTTTTATCTTTCCCGTGATCGGGATTGCCGGTCTGCTCAGTAACATGAATCACAAGCGTCAACTGGTGGTTTTTGCCGGGGTTGCCGTTGTGTTGCTGTTTTTTCTTTAAGAAGGCTTTTTTAGGTATGCGTCTGGAGAATCGAATTTTTTTGCGGAGTCTCTGCTGGCAGTGCTCCTGGAGTTTTACCAGAATGCAGTGTCTGGGGCTGGCCTATGCTATCTACCCGCTGCTGAAAAAACTTTACGGTCATAACCCGGCTCAACTGATTCGTAGAACCCGTTGTTATCTTAACTGTTTTAATTCCAACCCCTATCTGGCCGCCGGAATCCTCGGTTTTCTGGTTCATATGGAGAGTCAGGGTGAGGAGATGGGGGATCAGGGATTGAGTTTGAGTTCAAGTCTTTCGGCCCTTTACGGGGCGGTTGGCGATAACTTTTTCTGGAACGGCCTCAAACCGATGGCCTCGGCTCTGGCGGTGATGATTTTTTTCTGGCATCCGGGGCTTGCCGGGCCGGTGTTTTTGCTGCTTTTTTACAACCTGGTGCATATCTGTATCCGTTATGTTGTTTACCTTTATGGTGTACATCGCGGGATCGGGGTGCTGGAGAAGATAGATAGTTTACGGCTGCCGCTGCTGCGCAATATTATGGAATATATTACCACTGTATCCCTGGCGGTGACGGTTTTTCTGATGGTAGACTACTTTAATTTTAAAAGCAGCCTGGGAGCGACTCTGTTTTATCTGTTAATGTTGCTGTTGATTGCCGGTCTCTGGTGGTACAGGAAAAACGTACATCGGAGTTTTAGCTTGAAAAATCAATTCGCTTTAATGAGGAAAAGTTGAACACAAATGGCTAAAAAAGAGTTTACAATAATTAATAAACTCGGCCTTCATGCCCGGGCCGCTGCCGCTCTGGTTCAGCTGGCTGGAACCTTTGCCTCTGAAGTTACAATCAGTAAGGAGGGGCTTGCCATCAACGGCAAGAGTATTATGGGGGTTCTGATGCTGGCGGCGGCCCGCGACAGCATGATAACGGTTGAGACCGTCGGTCAGGATGAGGATGCGGCACTTTTGGCTCTGGGCGAACTTATTGAGGACGGTTTTGGTGAATTGGAGGATTAATCATAATGGCTGAAAACGAGGGAATGCTCCAGGTCTCAAGTTGTCTTTTAGGTGGCATCGGAGTCTCTCCGGGGATTGCCATCGGCCGCGCTTTTCTCCTCGACCGGGCGAAACTTAAACCGCGGGGAAGAAAGATTTCCAGTGATCAGGTAGTGACCGAAGTTGAACGGTTTATGGAGGCGGTTGACGGGGCCCGTCTGGAACTTGAATCAATCAAGGAAAAGACCTTGAAAAAAGGCAGTGTCGAGGTCGTCGGTCAGCATAATTATATCTTTGATGTTCATCTTATGATGCTCAAAGACAAGATGCTGATTGACGACACGATAACCTTGATTAAAGAGAAAAAAATTAATGCCGAGTGGGCTCTAAATATCAACAGCGCGAAGATTATAGATTTTTTTAAACAGATGCAGGATGCCTACCTGCGTGAGCGGCAGAGTGATGTTGAGCATGTCAGCGAGCTGATTTTACGGCATCTGAGCAAAGGAGAGTATGACAGTATCGAGAAGATCAGCCGGGGCGTTATCGTTGTGGCGCACGATCTCTCGCCGGCTGATACCCTTCAACTTGATCCCAACCGGGTCAAAGCTTTTGTCACTGATCTCGGCGGGCGGACGTCGCATACCGCGATTGTGGCCCGTTCGATTGAGATTCCCGCGGTCGTCGGCTCTGAACGCGCAACCGAGAAGATTAACGGTGGCGACCGTCTGATTGTGGACGGCATCGAGGGTAAGGTTATCGTTAATCCCTCCCGGGAGCAGCTGCTTACTTATCAGGAAAAAAGGGCGCAGTACGATAAGTTTCAGGCGCAGCTGATTTTAAATCGGGATCTGCCGGCCGAGACCACTGATGGTTTCCGGGTCGCTCTGGCCGGTAATATTGAGACACCGGAGGAGACCGAGTCGATTATTGCTCACGGCGCGGCTAATATCGGCCTCTACCGGACCGAATTTCTCTTTTTGAACCGTAATAACCTGCCCAGCGAAGAGGAGCATTTTCTAACCTATAAGAAGGTGGCTGAATCACTGCCGCCGGAAAATACTACCACGATCAGAACCTTTGATCTGGGGGCGGACAAGATCGCGGAGTCGGAACAGTTTCACGAGGACACTATCAATCCGGCTCTGGGCTTGCGGGGGATTCGGCTCTGCCTGAACCATCAGGAGATATTTATAACCCAGATTCGGGGGATTTTGAGAGCCAGTCACTACGGTAAATTGAAGATTATGCTGCCGATGATTTCGGGGCTTATTGAACTGCGACAGGCGCAGACGATTATCGCTGAGGCAAAAGCCGCACTGGATCGTGAAGGCGTTCCCTATGATCATAAAATCCCGGTCGGGGTCATGATTGAGGTACCCTCCGCCGCGATAATTTCCGATAAGATCGCCCGTGAAGTCGATTTCTTCAGTATCGGCACCAACGATCTGATTCAGTATACCCTGGCTCTGGATCGCAGTAATGAACATGTCTCTTATCTCTATGAACCCCTGCATCCCGCCATCCTGCGGCTTCTGCATCAGATTATAACCAATGCCCAGGAAGCTGAAATACCGGTAAGTATCTGTGGTGAGATGGCCGGAGAGCCGCTTTATACCCTGATTCTGCTGGGGCTGGGTCTGGATAAGCTCAGCATGAATGCTATCTCGATTCCCCATATCAAGCAGATTATTCGTCAGAGCAGCTTTGCCGAGGCCCGGGAAATGCTGGCGGAGTCTTTGCAGATGGAGACCTCGGCAGATGTTGAAAAATTTGTCGCCGAAGAGATGACCAGACGTTTCCCAGAAACCTTTCTGATGAAAATATAGAATCTTTTTCTTTGTATTTTTAACTAATGGATGGAGTTTAGAGCGATGTCAACGAAAGATTATCTGTTTAGTTCCGAGTCGGTGACCGAAGGCCACCCGGATAAAGTTGCCGATCAGATTTCGGATGCAATTTTAGATAGTATCATGGGTCAGGACCGTAATTGCCGGGTTGCCTGTGAAACCATGGTGACTACCGGTATGGCCGTGGTCGCCGGCGAGATTACGACCGACTGTTATGTCGATATCCCGGCCCTGGTCAGATCGACTATCAAGGGAATCGGTTATAACGATTCGGCCATGGGCTTTGACTGGGAGACCTGTGCGGTTCTGACCAGTATCGATAAGCAGTCCCCCGATATCTCCCAGGGGGTGACGGCCGGTGAAGGCCTGCATAAAGAGCAGGGGGCCGGTGATCAGGGGCTGATGTTCGGCTATGCCAGCAACGATACCGAAGAGTTGATGCCGATGCCGATAACCTTTGCCCATCGTCTGACCCGGGAACTTTCACGCGTACGTAAAAACGGTAAGCTCGATTTCCTGCGCCCGGACGGTAAATCCCAGGTCACTATCGAGTACGAAAATTTTCTTCCCAAGCGGATTGATACGGTTGTGGTCTCCAGTCAGCACACCCCTGAGGTTACCCACGAACGGCTCAAGGAAGCCATTATTGAAGAGGTTGTCAAAAAGGTTCTGCCGGCTGATATGGTTGACGGCAAGACCAGATTTCTGGTTAACCCGACCGGTCGTTTCGTTATCGGCGGGCCGATGGGGGACTGCGGTCTGACCGGGCGTAAGATTATCGTTGACACCTACGGCGGCAAGGGTGGTCATGGCGGCGGTTGTTTCTCCGGCAAGGATCCCAGCAAGGTTGACCGCAGCGCTTCATATATGGCCCGCTATATTGCCAAGAATCTGGTCGCCGCCGGGCTGGCGGCAAAGTGTGAGGTTCAGCTCGCTTATGCAATCGGCGTCGCCGAGCCGATAAGTGTTATGGTCAACAGCTTCGGTACCGGTAAGCTTCCGTCAACCCGGATGGCCGAGCTGGTGCGGAAACATTTTCAGCTGCGTCCGGCCGGGATTATTGAGAGCCTTGATCTTTTACGCCCGGTCTATCAGCAGACCGCAGCTTATGGTCACTTCGGCCGCAATGAGCCCGGTTTTTCCTGGGAAAATACTGATGTCGCCGAGGCTCTGCGGGAGGCGCTGCCGTAGTCTCTTAAGGAATCTAAGGGCTTGAATTGTTTGAGTGCCTGTGTTAAATAGCCTCGCGATTCAGGAGAGATGGCCGAGAGGTCGAAGGCGGTAGACTCGAAATCTATTGTGGGTTTTTTAGCTCACCCGGGGTTCGAATCCCCGTCTCTCCGCCAGTCAATAGAGAAGGCCCCGTACGGAAAAGGTTGGTAAAACCTCTTCCGTACGGGGCCTTTTGTTTGGAAAAGTCACCTGAAATGGTGACAATTTACCGCAGTCGGGTCGGGATAAGCCGTCTGAATCAGCTGGTTATAGAAAAGGAATCGATTTCCCCGCCGCTATAAAAAGATTGGCATATAAGTTGCTCTTTACCCAGCGGTGTCAACTGTAAAGTTAATGTTTGCAGGTCGAAGTTTGCTTTGCCCACTTCGAAGGGGAGAGAATAAATTCAGCCCCCGCTTTGGCGGCGGACTTTTCAAGATATCGACCGGCCTCAATGTGGGGACAGATTTAAAATCTGTCCCCGTTAAGGTCAGCGAAGCAAAGTACCAACCGGCCCGCAGCTAATTAATGCGATGTTTCGGGAAATTATTTTTCACTATAGAGCTTGCGCAACAAAACAGCGAAAATTTTCTATTAAAATGCAAACAGGAGAAGATGAATTATGCGGAAATTAAGTGATGTCGTTTTTGTCAGTGCGGTGCGGACTCCGATGGGAAGCTTCGGTGGCACGATGAAGGATATGCAGGTTTACAATATCGGAGCTTTTCCTGTGCGGGAAGCTCTGAAGCGGGCGAATGTCGAAGGTGACGATGTTGATGAAGCAATTATCGGTAACTGTCGTCAGGCCGGTAACCATGTTAATCCCGGTCGGACCGTAGCCTTAAAAGGCGGCTGCGGCCAGTTGACTCCGGGGGTTACCATCAACAAGGCCTGTCCTGCCGGTATGAAGGCGGCGTCAATGGCGGTTTCGCAGATTGTTCTGGAACAGGCTGACATTGTTCTCTGCGGCGGCATGGAGTCGATGAGTACGATTCCATATCTTCTGAAAGGGGCCCGTTTCGGCGGCTTCAAGATGGGTGACCGCAAACTTGAAGACGGCTGGGGTGACAGCTATGATCCGATCGCCAAGGTCAGCATGGGCATGACCGCTGAAAACGTCGGGGAAAAATATGGGGTTACCCGGCAGGAGATGGATGAGTACGCGGTACAGTCACATCAGCGGGCTCAGGCGGCAGCGGATAACGGCTGGTTCGACAATGAAATTATTCCGGTAACCATTCCCGGTACCCGGAAGAAACCGGAATTTCAATTTACGGCCGATGAGTCGATTAAAGCCGGCAGTACCGTGGAGAAATTAGCTAAACTCCGGCCCGCATTTAAGAAAGAGGGTGGTAAGGTTACGGCCGGCAATGCCTGCGGTCTTACTGATGGTTCGGCGATGATGGTGGCTATGACCCGGGAAGAGGCCGCGAAACGCGGGGTTAAACCGCTTTTCTCCATGGTTGATTTTTGTCAGACGGCGGTTGACGGAACTTTCATGGGTGAAGGGCCCGGTGAGGCTATTCCTAAAGTGCTGGCACGGGCCGGCATGACCCTCAATGATATCGATCTTTTCGAGATCAATGAAGCTTTCGCGGCTCAGGTGCTGGGTAATGTCGCCCGCTTAAACCTTGATATGACTAAACTTAATGTGCACGGCGGAGCTATCGCTCTGGGTCATCCGACCGGCTGCAGCGGGGCCCGGATCATCGTTTCCCTCTACAACGCTTTAAGCCGCCTCGACAAAGAGTTTGGCGTGGCCTCAATCTGCGGCGGCGGCGGCGCGACCATGGCGGTTATTATTAAACGCGAAAACTAAAGAAACCCGGGGTTTCCGGGTCGGGAGAAGATTATGATAGACTTAAAAGGTAAAGTTGCAATTGTCACCGGCGGCAGCCGGGGCATCGGGGCCGAAATAGCCCGGCTTTTGGGCTCTCTCGGAGCTAAGGTCGCGGTTAACTATAATCGCAGTGCCGAACAGGCGGAAGCTCTGGTTGAAGAGATTAAAGCTAAAGGCAGCGATGCCCTTGCTTTTCAGGCGGATGTTTCAAGTCTTCCGGACGCTGAATCTCTGGTCGCAGCAGCGAAAGAGAAGTGGGGCACGGTTGATATCCTGGTTACCAGTGCCGGGATGAACTGGGATGGTACCATCTGGAAGATGACGGCTGAGCAGTGGCAGAAGGTTATCGATGTCGATCTCACCGGAACCTTCAACTATATCCGCGCCTGCGCGCCGATCTTCCGCGAACAGAAATGGGGCCGGATTATTACGATTACTTCAATCAACGGCTTGCGTGGTAAATTCGGCCAGACCAACTATTCCGCGGCCAAAGGCGGAGTTATTGCGCTGACGAAAGCGGCGGCCAAAGATCTGGGTAAATATCAGGTTACGGCCAACTCTGTGGCTCCCGGATTCATCCTGACCGAGATGGGTGAAGCCATGCCGGATGAGTTCAAACAGATTGCGATCAACGAAGGCGTGATGAAAAAAGCCGGCAAACCGGTTGATGTCGCCGGTCTGGTAGCCTTTTTGGCTTCCGATATCGGCGGGCACATTACCGGTGAAGTTATCAAGGTCGACGGCGGCCAATACATTTGATGGGCGTTGCAAAAAGTTCCGCTGTACTGCGTCAGTTCAGATTTTCAGTCACGAGACATACTGCTTGTATAGTCTCGCGCCTGAAAATCTGAACTTCTTTGTCTAGCGAAATTTTTGCTTAGCCATCCGGTATAACTTTATGTTCTTTATTGGAAATAGGGGAGGTTTTAGATAGAATGTCTGATTATAAATTTATTACTTACGAAGAGAAGGATGGCGCGGCTTATCTGACGATTAACCGGCCGCCTTTGAACTGGCTGGATATTGCCACCATGGCTGAGATGAATCAGGCCCTGGATACTGTGCTTGCAGCTGGGCCGGAGCTTAAAGTTCTGGTGATTCAGGCGGCCGGTAACAAGGCTTTTTCCGTCGGCGTTGATGTTGGTGATCACTCTGAAGATAAGGTTGATCTGATGATCGATACCTTCCACGGAATTTTCCGGCGTCTCGACCGGATCGAGATTCCGACAATTGCCGCCGTGCACGGTGCGGTTTTAGGCGGCGGCTGTGAAGTTGCGCTCTACTGTGATATGATTATTGCAACCGAAAAGATCAAAATCGGTCAGCCGGAGATCAAACTGGCGGTTTTCCCGCCGATTGCGGTTGCGGCTCTGGCCAATATTGTCGGCCCGAAGAAAGCCTACGAAATGATCCTCGGTGGTGAAGCCCTGAGGGCCGATGCCGCCTTAGCCTGCGGTCTGGTTAATAAAGTTGTGCCGGTGGATGATTTCGCCGCAGAAGTTGAAAAATTCGTCAAGATTTTTACCGCAATCAGCGGTTCGGCTCTGCGCTCCACCAAACGGGCTTTGAAGGCTGCCGCCGGTAAACCCTTCAGTGCGGCACTGGATACAGCCGAAGGCGCTTATCTCAATGACTGTATGCGTAATGCCGATGCCCGCGAAGGCATTAATTCTTTCCTCGAAGAGCGTAAGCCGGTCTGGACGAATAAATAGGAGGTATGTCATGTCTGAAGTTCCTGCAAAAATTAAAACCTGGCAGATGGTAAAACCGGGTGAGTTGAAGTTGACAGAAGTTGATATGCCGGAAATCAAAGCCGGTGAGGTTTGTGTCAAGGTTGCCGGCTGCGGCATCTGTCATACCGATCTCGGTTTCTTTTATGACGGCGTGCCGACCGTAAATGAACCGCCTTTGACCTTGGGTCACGAGATCAGCGGCGTGGTCGTCGGCGGTGATGCTGATATGATCGGTAAAGAGGTCATTATTCCGGCGGTGATGCCCTGCAATGAGTGTGAAATCTGTAAAGCCGGCCGGGGTAATCGCTGTCTGAAACAGAAGATGCCGGGCAACAGTATCGGTATGTACGGCGGTTTTTCCAGTCATATTGTGGTGCCGACTGCCGGCCTCTGTGTGATTGAAGACCGGGGTGAGCGGCCTCTGGCGCATTATGCCGTGGTTGCCGATGCCGGGACTACGCCCTACCAGGCAGCCATCCGGGGCGCTCTGGATCAGCCCTATTTCCCTGACGGTGATCTCGTCGTGGTAACCGGGGCCGGTGGTGGCGTCGGTACCTACATGACCCAGATTGCCAAAGCCATGGGCGCCAAAGCCGTGGTTGCCATCGATATTGATGATGAAAAACTTGCCCGAGCCCTCAAATACGGGGCGGATCTGGCGATCAATCCGATGGGCAAAAGCAATAAAGAGGTTAAGGCCGAGATTAAAGCTTTCTGCAAAGAGAAAGGCTATCCCCATAACTACGGCTGGAAGATTTTTGAGTGTTCCGGCAGTAAACCGGGACAGGCTTTAGCTCTCGATCTGCTCTCTTTTATCGGTAAATTGATTGTTGTCGGCTACTCTATGGTTAAGCATGAGTATATGCTCTCAAAACTGATGGCCTTTGATGCCGAGATGATCGGGACCTGGGGCTGTCATCCGAAATACTATCCGGCAGTGCTGGAGATGGTGCAGAACGGTAAGGTTGAGATCGACGCCTTTCTCGAAACCCGGCCGATGAGTACCATCAAAGAGTCTTTTGCTGAAGTTCACGCGGCCCCGATCAGCCGCCGGATTGTTCTGATACCCGATTTTGATTAAATCTGTAAATATTTAAAATGGAGAAAAAAATGTCTTTAGATTGGATGCCGAGAGAGAACGAGCCCAAGAATCACTTTCTTTGGGACAATGAACATTTTGGCGGCGAGGGAGATGCCCCCTGCACAATTTATGAAAAACGGCCGGTCATCGATCCCGACGGCAATGAAGTGGAAGGGCTTTATACCGCCTGGATTATTCTCAATAACCCGCGTCAGTTTAATTCCTATACCACCGAGATGGTTAAAGGCGTTATCGCCGGTTTTCAGCGGGCCTCTTCCGATCGTCAGGTAGTTGCGGCGATCTTCACCGCGGTCGGCGATAAGGCTTTCTGCACCGGCGGGAATACCAAAGAGTACGCTGAATACTACTCCAAACGGCCCCAGGAGTACGGCGACTACATGGATCTTTTCAACGGTATGGTCGATGCTATCTTGAACTGCAAAAAACCGACCATCTGCCGGATCAACGGCATGCGGGTTGCCGGCGGTCAGGAGATCGGCATGGCCACCGATCTTTCGATCTCTTCCGATCTGGCGATCTTAGGTCAGGCCGGGCCCAAGCACGGCTCCGCGCCGGATGGCGGATCAACCGACTTTCTGCCCTGGTATCTGGGCATTGAAGAAGCGATGTGGAACTGTGTCTCCTGCGAGATGTGGAGTGCCTACAAGATGAAACGTTTAGGTCTGCTCTCAAAAGTAGTTCCGGTTATCAAAGACGGTGAAAAATGGGTGCGCAACCCCTTGATCGAAACCGAAAAATGGGTTGCTGACGGCGATATTGTTTACGGTGAGTTTAAGACCGGAGCCGCCGCCAAAGAAGCCCGCGCTTACATTAAAACCGCCACCCTTGATCTCTCTTTGCTCGATGAAGCAGTTAATGAGATCGTCTGGAAGTTTGCCAACCTAATGCCGCACTGTCTTATGAAATCGGTTGACGGCGTCCGCGCCAAGAAGAAATTCTTCTGGGATCAGGCCAAATTGCCGAACCGTCACTGGTTGGCAGCCAACATGAACTACGAAGCCTACATGGGCTTTAACGCCTTCAATACCAAGAAGATTACCGGGCAGGACACGATCGATTTTATCAAATATCGTCAGCTCGTCGGCGAAGGCCAGGAGATTGGCGAAGCCCTCTACGAGCAGATTTTCGGTTCGCCGAAGGAGTAGTTTCCTTCAGTTTATAGAGTAAGAAACCACCAAAAAAGGGCGGGATGAATTTCATCCCGCCCTTTTT
>JANTFH010000016.1 GCA_024763535.1 Thermodesulfobacteriota bacterium | reverse complement strand
TTCGCTCAGACAGTTGCAATGCTTATGGGCTCTAGCTCGTTGGGAAAAACGACGAAATCATTTCCGCAACCGCTTAAGAAAAACCACCCCCGTCCCCTCCTAAAAAAATGGGAGACATTAATTTGGCTGATTAGATACGAAAATTTTTTTGTTCTCCATTTTTTATCAGTTGACAAGCTTTAAGGTATACAGTATACAATTATTCACCTATATTAAATAGGCGTTAAATGCCTAAAGCTATAAATTGGTGTTAATCTATGCGTGAAATCAGCGTTAACGATGTTGTTCAAACCGTGTCCCGGCTCTGTATTGATGCCAACTATAATCTTGGGGCGGACATGTTTCGGGCCCTTGATCTGGCGGCGGCAGCCGAAGAATCACCGACCGGAAAGGACGTTATTGCCCAGCTTAAAGAGAATGCTGAGATTGCCCACAATGATCAGGTGCCGATCTGTCAAGATACCGGTCTTGCCGTAATCTTCGTTGAGATTGGTCAGGATGTTCGGATTGTCGGCGGCACTCTTGATCAGGCAATTAACGGAGGAGTACGCCAGGGGTATGCCGATGGTTATCTGCGGAAATCAGCCTGTCATCCTTTTACCCGGGCCAATACCGGCGATAATACACCGGCAATAATTCATTATCGCCCGGTTGATGGCGATACTTTGAAAATAATTGTCGCGCCGAAAGGCGGCGGCAGTGAGAATATGTCGAAAGTGGTCATGCTGAAACCCGCCGACGGGGTTGCCGGAATCAAGTCCCAGGTTATTGAATGGGTGAGGCAGGCCGGGGGCAATCCCTGTCCGCCGACGATTGTCGGGGTCGGAATCGGCGGTAACTTTGAGCGTTCGGCGATGCTTGCCAAAGAGGCGCTTTTACGTGAAGTCGGCAGTAAAAATCCCGATCCCGAACTGCAGATATTGGAAGATGAACTCCTCGAAGCGGTTAACAGCCTCGGTGTCGGCCCGCAGGGTCTGGGCGGCCGGGTTACCAGTTTTGCCGTCCATGTAAAGATGCTGCCCTGTCATATCGCCAGCCTGCCTTTAGCGATAAATATTCAGTGTCACGCCGCCCGGCATAAGGAGGCGATTTTATAATGAGTGATCCCATTCGTCTGACGCCGCCTTTAAGTGATGAAGTCGTTGCCTCTTTGCAAACCGGTGACCGGGTTTTGATTACGGGAGTTATCTACACCGGCCGCGATGCCGCGCATAAGCGTCTGGTTGACCTGCTCGACAAGGGGGAGAAACTGCCGATTCCAATTGCCGGTGAGATTATCTATTTTGTCGGGCCGGCCCCGGCAAAACCGGGTAAAGCGATCGGTTCGGCCGGGCCGACCACCAGCTATCGCATGGATCCCTATTCACCCAGGCTTCTGGCTGAAGGTTTGAAAGGAATGATCGGTAAAGGCTCTCGCAGTGCTGAAGTTAAGGCGGCAATCAAAGAGCATAAAGGCATTTACTTTGCTGCGACCGGTGGTGCTGGAGCTCTACTCGCCCAGAGGATAAAAAAAGCCGAAGTTGTGGCCTACGAAGATCTCGGTCCGGAAGCGATTCGTCGAATCGAAGTTGTAGACTTTCCGGCCGTAGTTATTAACGACATTCACGGTAACGACCTGTACGAACAGGGCGTCATTAAATATCAGAAGGGTTAATCTTTATGAAAACCGTAATTTCGCATTCCCAGGTAAAGAGTGATTTCGTCGAGAAAGTGGCGGAGATCAGCGGTGAAAACTTTTTCAACTGTTATCAGTGCGGTAACTGTTCCGCCGGTTGTCCTTCGGTTGATGAGATGGATCTTTTGCCGAGTCAGGTAGTTCGCTATCTGCAGCTCGGACTCGAAGATGAAGTCAAAAACTGTAAATCGATGTGGGTTTGTGCCGCCTGTATGATGTGTCACGCCCGCTGCCCCAAAGGGGTTGATATCTCAAAGATTATGGAGTCATTGCGGGTCTTGAAGCTGCGCGAAGTCAACGCCGAAGCTCACATCGATATTACCGATTTTTCCGATGATTATCTTAAACGAGCGCCGCAGATTGCGATGATCAGCGGTTATCGGAAATTCCTTCCTCTTTAATAGTTTAGGTTTAAGAGTTTAATATTATGAAATATCCTTATTTCCCCGGATGTACCCTCTATACCAAGGCCAAAAAACTTGATGATGCCGGTCGCGAATGCAGTCTGAAGCTTGGTTTTGAGCTCGACGAACTTAAAGACTGGACCTGCTGCGGGGCGACATTCCCTTTGGTCAACGACCAGCATATCACGATGTCGGGGCCGACCCGAATTCTGGCTGACACCAAAGATCAGGGCAATGATAAGTTGGTTACCCTTTGTTCGGTCTGTTTCAATGTTCTGAAACGCACCAATAATGTCATGCGTACCGATGAGGAACGCCGGACAAAAGTTACTGATTTTATCGAGCGGGATTATAATGGCGAAGTCGAGGTTCTCCATTATCTTCAGGTACTCCGGGATGAGATCGGTTTTGATGTTCTCAAAGAGAAGGTTGTAAAACCGCTGACCGGCCTTAAGGTTGCCTGCTATTACGGCTGTCTGCTCCTGCGCCCGGTTAAAGAGATCGGTCTTGATGTGATGGAAAATCCGACGATTTTTGAGGATTTCATTAGTGCTTTGGGGGCCGAGCCGGTCGAATTTCCCTATAAGATCGAATGTTGCGGAGCTTTTCAGGCGGTGCATTCGATGGATATCGCAACCCGCTGCTCCCGGGATATCCTCAACAGCGCTAAAAACAGTGCCGCCGATTTAGTGATTACAACCTGTCCTCTGTGTCAGTTTAATCTTGATGACCGGCAGCCGGAGATTCAGAAGAGTGACAATCGCTTCGCTCCGATTCCGGTGGTTTACTTTACCCAGATGTTAGCGCTGGCCCTGGATCTGCCGGCCGCTGATCTCGGTTTTGAACGTAACCTGATTGACCCGCTTCCGCTGCTTAAGGAAAAGGGCCTTGTTTCTTGACCTATAAATAACTTTAAGGTTTTATTTGTAAATGGGTGAAATAGTTGAATTAAACAGTGTGATTGATGGCGAGCCTGTAACCTGTGCCTGCGCCCTCGGTGACCTGACTGAATTTGAGAGTGTGCCGGTTGATCGCCGGGTCATGGTGATCGGCGGCGGCATAACCGGCATTACCGCAGCTATCGATCTCGGCAATGCCGGTTATCAGGTGATGATGGTCGAACGCCTGCCCTCGGTTGGTGGCCGCATGCTGCAGCTCTCGGAAACCTTTCCGACTTTAGACTGCGCCCAGTGTACTCTGACGCCCCGGACGGTTGAATCGGGCCAGCATCCGAAAGTTACTTTGAAAACCAGCTGCGAGGTTGAAGAACTTAAAGGTGAGCCTGGGGATTTTACCGTTACGGTACGCCAGAAAGTAACCTATGTCGACTGGAATAAGTGTACCGGCTGCGGTACCTGCATCCAGAAATGCCCGAGTAAAGGAATTTCCCTGTTTGAACGCGATGCCGGGCGCATGACCGCGATTTATACCCTTTCCCCACAGGCGGTTCCGAATAAACCGTTTATCGACGCCGATCGTTGTCGTTATCTGACCAGAGGTAAATGCGGAGTCTGTGCCAAATCCTGTCCGGTCGGAGCGATAGACTACAATCAGCAGGAGAGTTTTTTTGAAGCCCGGGTCGGGGCCATAATTGTTGCCACCGGTTTTGATATCTACGACTGGAAAAACAAAATGCCTGAGTATGGCGGCGGCAAGATCCCTGATGTTATCGACGGTTTGACGATGGAACGTTATCTCTCGGCTTCGGGGCCGACCGCCGGCAAAATAGTGCGGCCCTCCGACGGCAAAGAGGTTAAGGAGATCGTCTTTATTCAGTGCGTCGGCTCCCGTAATCCGGAGTTGCACAAATCCTACTGCTCCCGGGTCTGCTGCATGTATACAGCTAAACATGCCCGACTTTACAAACATAAGGTGCATGACGGACAGGTCTACGTTTTCTATATCGATATCCGCTCAACCGGTAAAGGTTACGAGCAGTTTATTCAGCAGTCGGTATCCGAAGAAGAGATCATCTATATAAGGGGCCGGGCCGCAAAAGTATTTCAGAACGGCGATCAGATTACGGTGCAGGGTGCCGATACCTTGAGCGGCAGAAAGATTGAAATCAATGCCGATATGGTGGTTCTCGCCGCCGCAATGGTGCCCAATGAAGGCGCTCAGGAACTGGCCGATATTCTTGGGATAAAATGTAATGATGACGGTTTTTTTGTTGAAGATAACTATAAATTGTCACCCATAGAGACCGGTCATCAGGGAATCTATATCGCCGGCTGCTGTCAGGGGAGTAAGGATATTGCCGACTCCTCGGCCCAGGGCAGTGCCGCGGCCAGTAAAGTTCAGGTCTTGCTTTCGTCACTTAGACGACAGAATCAGGAAGCCGTTTAATGGAAAAGAAACTTGGAGTATTTATCTGCTGGTGCGGCTCCAATATTGCCAGCAGTGTGGATGTTGATAAAGCTGCCGCCGAGGCCGCAAAGCTTGACGGGGTTGTCCATGCCGAGAACTATATGTATATGTGCTCGGATCCGGGGCAGCAGCTGGTCAAGGATACGATAACGGAAAAAGGTCTTGACGGGGTCGTGGTCGCCTGCTGCTCCCCGCGTATGCATGAAAATACCTTTCGTAAAGCCGCCGGTTCGGTTGGCTTAAACTCCTATCTTCTCGAAATTGCCAATATCCGTGAGCAGTGCAGCTGGGTGCATCAGAATAATAAACCGCTGGCTACAGCCAAGGCGGTCAGTATTATTGAGGGCACCCTCGATAAGGTTAAAGAAAATCTTCCATTAGAGACCATAACCATCGATCTGACCAAACGGGTTTGCGTTGTCGGCGGCGGTATTGCCGGGATTATGTCGGCGTTGGATCTGGCGAATGCCGGCTATGATGTTGTCATCATTGAGCGGGAACCGGCGATCGGCGGCCATATGTCCCAGATCAGCCAGACCTTTCCTTACTTTCATAATGTTCCGGAGCTGCTGAAGAAAAAGATTGACGAAGTAAATGCGCATCCGCGGATTAAAGTCTACGTCAATTCTGAAGTCGATGTGTTAGACGGCTATGTCGGGAATTTTAATGTTACGATCAAAACCCGGCCGGCTTTCGTTGATTCGGCCAAATGTACGGCCTGCGGCAAATGTCTTGAAGTCTGTCCGGTTAAGGTCGACGATGAATTTAATCGCGGTTTAAGTCAGCGCGGGGCAATTTTTCGCTACAATCAGCTGGAAACAGCAAAAATTCCGGTTCTAGAGCAGGGCGACTGTCTTCACTTTGCGGATAGCGATAGTGAAGATGGTGGAAAATGTACGGCTTGTGTTGATGCGTGCCCGGAAGATGCGATCGATCTCGGTACGATTCGCAGTTTGAATGAAGAATTTGTCGGAGCCATCGTGATGGCTACCGGTTACGATCTCTACAGCCCGACGAATATGCCGGAATACGGGGCCGGAAAGATTCCTGATGTGATTGATGCTTTGGCCTTTGAACGCCTGCTTGATCCAAAAGGTCCGACTAAAGGTCAGGTTTTGCGGCCTTCCGATGGTGCAGTGCCGAAAAAAGTGGTTTTTATCCAATGTGTCGGTTCGCGGGATCCGGAGCGCCATAAAGCCTACTGCTCCCGGGCCTGCTGTATGTATACGGCGAAACAGGCCCGGCTCTACCGGCAGCAGGTCGAGGAGGGGACGGCCTATATCTCATATATGGATATCCGTTCCGACAGTAAAGATTTTGAAGAGTTTGTGCAAAAGGGTATGGAGGAGGAGAATCTCGTCTATATCCGCGGCCGGGTTGCGAAAGTGATTGAGGGAGATGGCTGTCTCCAGGTCTTTACCAGTGACACATTATCCGGACGTCAGGTTGTAATCGAAGCTGATCTGGTGGTTCTGGCGATGGCGATGGAGCCTAAAGCCGGGATCCGCGAGCTCGCCAAGAAGATGAATGTTACTATCGACGGTGACGCTTTTCTCTCCGAAACCCACATCAAGCTCTATCCGGTGGAAAGTTCAACCAAAGGGGTCTATCTTGCCGGCTGCGGCCAGTCGCCCAAGGATATAACTGATACGGTTTCTCAGGCCTTGGCGACTGCCGGTAAAATCCAGACGATGTTTTCGAATGAGACATTGATTGCCGATCCGCTGATTGCCGAAGTTAAGGACGATGTCTGCAGCGGCTGCGGGATCTGTATAGAGATATGTCCTTACGGGGCCCGGTTAATGAATGAATTTACCCGGATTTCCGATGTCAACCAGGCTGTCTGCCAGGGTTGTGGAGCCTGTATTGCCGCCTGCCCCAACAAGGCCTGCGAACTGATTAATTCAACCTCCCGTCAATTCCTGCGGACGATCGGCGATTTCGCTTCTCGTTCCGAGGCGGTGTAATAAATATGTCTGAGAATCTGCTTGATAAAGTCATGGCCGAGAGCGGCCAGCCGCTAAATCTCTGTTATCAGTGTCGTAAATGCAGTGTCGGCTGCCCGATGGTGGATGAGTTTGATTTTCCGCCGAATATGGTAATGCGCATGGTTCAACTCGGAATGAAAGATGAGCTCCTAAAGAGTAAAGCCATCTGGATGTGTGTCTCCTGCGAAACCTGCGGCAGCCGCTGCCCGAATGAGATCAGAATCGCGCCGGTTATGGACTCCTTGCGGGCCCAATGTCTGGCCGAGGGCGTAACTCCGGCTGATCCGGTAACCGTGGCTCTGCACACCTCGTTCGTTGACAGTATCAAAACCTTCGGCCGCGTCCACGAAGCGACAATGTTGATGAAATACAAACTTAAAAGTAAAAAATATACCTCTGACCTTGATGTCGGCCTCAAACTTTTTCTTAAAGGTAAAATTCCGATTATGCCGAAAAAGAGTAAAAACGTGGCCAAGGTTAAAGAGATTTTCAAGAATGCTGGAATCTAGTTATGCTTTACAGAAGTGTTGTTTAGTGAAAAAAACCGGGCTATAGGGTAATTTTCTTCCACTTCTTACGCAAAATTTTTGTTTTTCCAGCGCTCATTACGCCAAAATTGCGAAACTCGCTTCGCTCAGACAGTCGCAATTTATTTGGCTTCATTTGCTGGGAAAAACAACAAAATTTTGCGAGACGTTACAGAAAACAACCCTATATCCCTAGAGCTGATTTTTACTGATTAAGGACTTGTTATAATGGGTGAAACCTATTCATATTATCCCGGCTGTACGTCACATTCGACGGCGATCGAGTATATCGAGGCCAGTCTGGCGGTGATTGAGGCTTTGGGGATCGAATTAAAAGAGCTGCCCGACTGGTGTTGCTGCGGGGCGGCTTCAGCGCATAATCTTTCCGGTGCCCTGGCGTTGGGTCTTTCGGCCTTTAATGTTGCCGAGGCCCAGAAGGCGGGCGCTGATCTGGTGATTCCCTGTGCCGGGTGTTACGGTAATCTGGCGCAGGCCGATTATACGCTGCGCCAGGATGAAAACGAGCGTCAGCGGCTCGAAAAAGAGTTGGATTTTACCTATGATAAAAAGGTTAAAATGCTGTCTCTGGTTGATCTTCTGGCCCGCAAAGAGTTGCGGCCGGCGGTAAAAGAGCTTGTCAAAAAACCTTTAACAGGTTTGAAAGTTGTCTGTTATTACGGTTGTGCGATTGTCAGGCCCGGAGCGGTTACCGGCGTGGATGATACTGAAAATCCGCAGCGGATTGATTCCTTGATGGCCGACCTCGGAGCCGAGGTTATCGACTGGTCCTGCAAGGTCGACTGCTGCGGTGGTGATCTCGGGCTTACCGATGCCGAAAAGACCACCGAGCTGGTTAATAAAATAGTCGATTACGCGGTTGCTGCCGAGGCCGATTGTCTGGTGACCTCCTGCGCGCTCTGTCAGGCTAATGTTGATATCCGGCAGCAGCGTCTGCCGATTCTCTATTTTTCCGAACTGATGGCGGAAGCCTTCCAGATCGGCAAGCGCCAGAGTTGGTGGAAGAAACATTTTAATAACCCGGCTAATCTTTTTTAAGATTATGACCTCTGACAATAAAGCAAACAGTATAATGGATGAACAGAAAAAAGTCGTGGTTGTCGGTGGCGGTTTCGCGGGGATGACGGCAGCTTTGCAGCTGGCGGAGCAGGGTGCCAAGGTTACTTTGGTCGAGAAAGAGGCGGCGATCGGCGGCTTTTTCCCGCTCCTGGATAACACCTTTCCCACCAACTCCTGCGGGGTCTGTTTTCTCTCGCCGAAGCAGCCCGCCTATTGTCCCTTTGTTGAGTGCCGCCTGCACGAAAATCTGGAGATCAAGGTCAACAGCAAACCGGTTTCCTTAACCGGTGCGGCCGGTAATTTCAAACTGACGCTGAAAACCGAGATTCAGGGCGTCGATCAGGAAAAATGTATCGACTGCGGCAAATGTGCGGAAGTCTGTCCGGTCAGCGTGCCTTATGAATTCAGTGAAGGATTGGAGACCCGTTCGGCAATCTATAAACTCTATCCCAAGATGGTTAACGCCGGTTACCGGATTGACGCTGAAAATTGCACCAAATGCGGTGCTTGTGTCGAAGCCTGTCCCACGGCAGCCATTGATATCGAAAATTTTTCCGTTACTGAATCCGAAATTGCGGCGGAAGCTGTACTTTTGACCCCAGGTTTTGCGCTGGTCGAGAGCCGCCTTAAAGGCGAATACGGTTTCGGCCGTTATCCGAATGTCGTCTCCAGTCGCCAGTTGGAAAGAATGGTAAGTTTCTCCGGCCCAAGCCAGGGAAAACCGGTAATTCCGGCAAACGGCGGCACCCCGAAGCGTATCGCCTTTATCCAGTGTGTCGGTTCCCGCGATAAATCCTGCGGCCGCAGCTACTGCTCTTCGGTCTGCTGTATGTATGCGACCAAACAGGCAATGTTTATTCGTGAAAGGAGCCCGGAAACCGAAGTCGTGATCTACTATATGGATCTCCGCGGCATGGGTAAGGGCTATGAAAAATATTTTAACCGGGCTAAAAATGAGGCGGGTATCGACTATCGCCGCTCAATGGTTTCGACCGTCAAGGAAGACCCGAAAACCAGAAAGCTCAACCTGATTTATGACAGCGGCAGCGAGTTTCTTGAAGATCAGGTTGATATGGTCGTCCTCTCTCTCGGATTTGACGCGCCGACCATCGATTTTGCCGCTGATATTGAACTCGAACTTGATGATCACGGCTTCTGCCGGACGCCGGAATTCACACCGACCTTAACCTCCAAACCCGGCCTTTTTGCGGCCGGGGCTTTTAACGGGCCCAAGGATATTCCGGAAACCGTTCTCGAGGCGACGGCGGCCGCTGATGCGGTGATGGTTTCTCTGTCCGCAAGTGAAGATGGTGCTGCGAATACTGAGACTGAATCTACAGATGATCCGGCAGAAATGCCGGCGGCGCCGACCGAGGGTGAAGTCTGGATTGAAGAGCCCAAAATCGGTATCTTTCTCTGTGCCTGTGCCGGAACCATAGCTGATGAGATCGACCTTGCTGACATCTGCGCCGAGATGAAAACCAGGGCCTATGTCGCCTGTGCCGAAGTTGTCGATAATACCTGTACGCCGGAGGGCCTCTTGGGTTTGCGCCGCTTCATTGGTGACCATGAACTCAACCGGATAATTATCGGAGCCTGCTCGGTGCGCGAGATGGAACGCGCGGTTGATGATTTTGCCGAAAAGATCGGTTTTAACCGGAACGCCTTTGTCATAACCAACCTGCGTGAGCAGTGTCTTTTTCCGCATATGGGCGCTCCCGAAGTTGTCAACAGCAAAGCTAGATCACTGATTAAGGCCGGTTACGCGCAAGTTTTTAATAATCTACCGGCACCGTCGGTTGCAGTTTCGCTTAATGACAGAGCGCTTATCATCGGCGGCGGAGTTGCCGGCCTTAACGCCGCGCTTTCGCTGGCGGGCCGCGGCTACCGGGTGAGCCTGGTTGAAAAAGCCGATAAACTCGGCGGCAGGCTTCTAGAGTCCCATTTTACTCTGGAAGGATCCGAGCCTAAGGAACTGGTCGAAAAACTGGTAGCGGAAGTTACTGGAAATGATAAAATTGAGGTTCACCTCCAGAATGAAGTGACGGCGCATCAGGGCCGGGTCGGAAATTATACGACCAGCATCAAATCGGCAGCAGATAATGCTGAAACCCTGAATATCGAACATGGCGTTCTGGTACTCGCCACCGGTGGTCAGGAAGCTGCAACCGATGAATATCTTTATGGTCAGGATGAAAAGGTTATCGTTCAGAGCACTCTTGAAGAACGGCTCGCGACCGCTGCTGAAACCTTTAATGACCTGAAAGAAGTAGTTATGATTCAGTGTGTCGGTTCACGTGAAGCCGGCAAACGTGAATACTGCAGCCGGGTCTGTTGTACGCATGCCTTGAAAAATGCGCTGCGCTTAAAAGAGCAGGTGCCGGAGATAAAAATCACTGTTCTTTACCGGGATATCAGGGCTTACGGTTTGTTTGAAGATTACTATCTTAAGGCCCGGGAGTCGGGGATTCTCTTTACGCCCTATGAGGTTGACAAAAAACCCCTGGTTGCGGCAGCCGGTACCGCTTTAGAATTGAAATATTATGACCAGGTTTTACGCCGGGATGTTACTTTAAGTCCTGATCTTTTGGTCTTGAGTATCGGGGTTGAACCGCGGGATGTCAGTGGTTTGGCCGGGATTCTCGATCTGCCTCTAGATGAGTACGGTTTCTTTGCCGAGGCCAACAGTAAAGCCGCACTGGTTGATTTTGCCGGAGAAGGGCGCTATCACTGCGGCCTGGCTTCCGCACCGTTGCATATTAAAGAAACCCTTATTCGTTCGCAAGCTGCGGCCTCAAGAGCGGCAACCGTGCTTTCCCGCAAAGAGATAAAGGCGGAAAAACATATGGTCACCGTCAATACCCGCCTCTGCAGCGGCTGCGGCCTTTGTGTTGAAGCCTGTCCCTACAGTGCCCGGGAGATTAATTCAGGTTCAATGATTGCCGAAATTCATCCCGAACTCTGTCACGGCTGCGGCAGCTGCGCCGCCGTCTGCCCGAATGGCGCGACCCAGCAGATCGGTTTTGATAAGGGGCAAATGATGAAAGTGGCCCAGGCTGTAATGGGGTAACGGGACTGGGGACCGATCTAAAGTGAAGCGCTGATCTGTCCCCTTGCGAAGCAGGGCGAAGCAAACTTATAAATTAATGGGTGTTACTTAAAAGTTAGGAACAATCTTAAAAGTTTATTTTTAAAGGAAACAGATAATATGGCTGATTCTAAATTTGAACCTCGGATAGTCGGTTTTTTGTGTCACTGGTGTACCTATACCGGGGCGGATCTGGCGGGAACCACGCGGCAGCAGTATCCAGCCGGGATCCGGATTATTCATCTGATGTGTTCCGGGGCGATTGATGTGGTTTATGTCTTAAAATCACTGCTTGACGGAGCCGACGGGGTTCTGATCGGCGGCTGTCATCCCGGAGATTGCCACTATCAGACCGGAAACCTTAAAGCCCGGCGCCGGATCGCACTTTTGCGTTCGGTGATGAATACCCTGGGTCTGGACGAAGATCGCGTCTGGCTGCGCTGGATCAGTGCCAGTGAAGGCCGGCTTTTTGCCGAGACCATTCGCGAATATGACGGCGCTTTGCAGGAACAGGGCCCCAATCCGCTGGCCGGCGAATGGGATCTATAGATAAAGTGTGAAGGGTGAAGGGTGAAGTTAGAAGGGTTAAAGGTTGATGCGGGCTGAGAGTTTTTCTTCGTGGCCTCTGTGTTCTCTGTGGTGAAAAAAAAGATAAGCATCGCAAACCGGTAAAACGTTTATATTAACCGGTTCAGAATTGTAAAATATTTTTTTAATAGTTAAGCATCTTGAAAATCCGTGTGGAGAAATAGAATAATGAAAACGACTGTAATTGATCTCTCAGCCGACTCTTTTAATGGCGAGATTGAAGCTTTTTTGACCCGGCTTTTAGAGAGTGATCTGGTCGGCAGCCTTCTGGTTCCGAAAAGAACTACCGGCGGCGACAATTATGTTCATGCCCTAATTAAAAATCCGGCACTTTTGGCAGATACCGATATCGGCGCTCCGGTGATGCCGGTTCAGGCCGCGCGGATTATTTCGAATTTGACCTTTCGTGTTCCCGGAGAGAAGATCGGGGTCGTGGTTAAACCCTGTGAGGCCCGGGCTCTGGTTGAATTGACCAAATTTAAACAGATCCAGCGGGAATCGGTTCTGATTATTGCGGTTGACTGCTTGGGAACTTATGAACCCAAAGATTTTTCCGCATTGGTCAAGGCGGGGAAAACCCCGGCCCTTGATTTACGCAAACAGGCGGCCTCCGGCCCCTGCCAGGCTGATAGTGATTCAAGATTCCGTTCCGCCTGTGAAATCTGTGAATTTCCGGCTTTGGACACCAGCGTGGTTGATCTGGTGGTCGGCGTCTGGGGAGTCGATACCGAAAAACAGATCTATGTTGAATCAACTGATGATCTGGCACAAAGTCTGGTGGAAAAGAGCATCCTTGAATTTAACGATCAGGAAAACAGCAAACGTCAGGAGATTATAACCTCCCTTAAATCTGAACGAACCAAAGCCTGTACTCAGGTTCTCGGTGATTTTCAGCAGCAGGTAAATTCGATAAAAGGGATTCAGGAGCTCTTATCGACCTGTATGCGCTGTCATAACTGCATGATCAACTGTCCGATCTGTTACTGTCGCGAATGTGTTTTCCGTTCCCCGACCTTTGAGCATACCCCGGATCAGTATCTGGGCTGGGCCGAAGACAAGGGCGCGATCCGGATGCCGGCCAATACCGTAATGTTTCATCTGACCCGTTTGAACCATATGGTCATCTCCTGTATCGGTTGCGGCATGTGCGATACCGCCTGTCCCAATGATATCCCGGTAATGTCGCTTTTCCGCACGGTTGGAGATAAAGCCCAGAAGATGATGGAGTATCAGCCCGGCCGCAGTTATGACGAACCGGCTCCGGCCACGACCTTTCAGGATACTGAGTTGGTTACCGAAGCCGGCATGAGCGGCCACTGATGGCGTTGCAAAAAGTTCCGACAGCCGGCGTTGCCTGCGGCTTCCCAGACACTCCAGCTTTCAAACTATCGAAAGCTGGGGTCATTGCTGGGAGAAGGTGCGTCAGCACCGACGGCTTTGACGCCGTTAATGAAGGCGAAGCAAACTTCATCATTATTTTTATTAGCTTTATGATGAACGCTCTAAAGTTACAAAAGTTTATTGAAAATTGGAAGTAAGTATTCGGCTTAATTACTGTAAAGTTGCAGCAAACCGAGTGAACTCCGCTTCGCTTACCATTACCGGGGACAGAATTGAATTCTGTCCCTACATCGAGACAGTTTGAAACTGAAGCCGAATATTTACAATTGAAATTATAAATTAGTTTGTTATTAAGTATGTAATTCCGTCAGGAGGAAGATTGCCATGAGTGAGGCAAAAAAAGAGATCAGGGTAGCCACCGGCGACCGGGCTATTCTGCCGGAAGGCACAAAGCTGGTGCCGATCTACATTATGGGTAAGCAGTATAAGGTGCCCGAAACCATGACGATTCAGAAAGCGATTGAGTATGCCGGTTATCAGTTTGTCCGCTCCTGCGGCTGCCGCGGCGGAATCTGCGGCGCCTGTCCGACGGTTTACCGGATTGCCGGAGACTATAAACTCAATTTCTGCCTGGCCTGTCAGACCGTGGTTCAGGAAAATATGTATCTGACTCAGATGCCGTTTTTCCCCGCGAACCGGGCCGTCTACGATATCGAGAAGGTTGATGCCTCGGCGGAAACTATTATGCAGCTCTATCCGGAAGTGATGAAGTGCGTGGCCTGTAATACCTGTACCAAATCGTGTCCGATGGACATCGAGGTTATGGAGTATGTCAACGCCGCCATGCGTGGTGATATCGCCAAGGCCGCGAAACTTTCATTTGACTGTATTCAGTGCGGCCTCTGTTCTTCCCGCTGCCCGGCTCAGATTCAGCATTTTCATCTGGCTCAGCTCTGTCGCCGTCTGCACGCCAAATATCAGGTGAAAAAGGCGGCCCATCTCGAACCCCGGGTTGAGAATATCAAAGCCGGTAAATTTGAGACGGTGCTCAAGGATCTGGTAGCGATGGATGAGGACGCTTTACGGGAACTCTATGTCGCCCGGGAGATGGAGCCCCAGGACAGTAATGACTGGCAGCCGGAAGACAAACAGTATCTGTAAGATAAAATAATTGTTTATAAATACAAGAAAGAGGTAGAGGTTTAATCATGGGTTACACACCTGAAATGCTGGATTTGATTAAAAAGGTTGAGGCCAGCCGACCGGAAAGACTTGAACGCAGTCGTAAAGGGGTTGATTTCGAGCCTCTCTCTCTGGCCGGGCGCGAAGAGGTCTTAAGCAAGTTTCATCCCGATTATAAACCTGACGGTCGTCGCGATGTCAAGGTCGGACCCAGCAAAGGGGATAACTATCCGGATGAATTTGTTGATGTCCTCGAAGCCAGAGCCCGGCTTCTGGTCTCCAATGCTGAACTCGAAAAGCTGACCGAATATAATACCGATGTTCTCGTAATCGGCGGCGGCGGGGCCGGAACTTCAGCGGCCTTGATGGCTCAGGAGGGCGGTTGCAAGGTTATTCTGGCAACCAAACTGCGGCATGGTGATGCCAATACGGTTATGGCTGAGGGTGGTATTCAGGGCGCCTCGCAGGAGGTTGATTCACCTTATTACCACTATCTCGATGTTATCGGCGGCGGCCACTTTACCAATACTCCCGAACTGGTTGCGGCCTTGACCAATGATGCCCCGTTGGTAATCGAGTGGCTTGAGCGTTTAGGTTTGATGTTCGATAAAGACCCGGATGGCCGTATGCGGGTGCGGCACGGCGGCGGCACCTGCCGCAAACGGATGCACTCTTCCGGTGATATGACCGGATCGGCGATTATGCGGGTTTTGCGGGATGAATCCCGGAACCGGGCTGATGATATCAAGGTTATTGAGTTTTCAGCGGCGGTTGAGATCCTGAAAGACAGTCAGGGTCGAGCCGGTGGCGCGCTCTTCTATAATATGGAGACTGAAGAGTATTTTGTCGTTAAAGCTAAATCGGTGGTCATCGCCACCGGTGGTTACGGTCGTCTCCATATTCAGGGTTTTGCGACCACCAATCACTATGGGGCCACGGCCGACGGTCTGGTGATGGGCTATCGCGCCGGAGTGCCGCTGGCTTTTATGCATTCGACTCAGTATCATCCTACCGGAGTCGCTTTTCCGGAGCAGAATATAGGTCTGTTGATTACCGAGAAAGTGCGCGGATTAGGGGCCAACCTGCTCAATATTGAAGGCAATCAGTTTGTTTTCGAACGTGAGCCCCGCGATGTCGAATCAGCCTGTATTATTCGTGAATGTATGGAACGGAATAATGGCATTATAACGGCTACCGGACGGGTTGGAGTCTGGCTTGATTCACCGATGATTGAAGTTTTGGAAGGTGAGGGTGCGGTTAAACGCGAACTGCCGGCCAAACATATCCAGTTCATGCGCTACGGTATTGATATCAGCAAGGTGCCGATGTTGGTTTATCCGACGCTGCATTATCAAAACGGCGGCCTGACCATTGCTGACAGCAGCGCGACTAATGTCGACGGCCTCTTTGCTGCGGGCGAGGCCTCGGGCGGCGTCCACGGTGAAAATCGGTTGATGGGTAATTCGCTGCTCGATATTACGGTTTTCGGCCGCCGCGCCGGAACCAGTGCCGCAGCTTACGCCAAAGCCTACGATGGCGAGGTTGGTGAACTTAATATGGACCATGTTGACGCCTATCATAAAGAACTTGAAGCGGCCGGCATCGAAACCGATCAGGTGGCGCCAATGGTTTTGCCAAATTACACCCGTGAAGAGGTCATGGAAAAGCAGTTGACGACCCATTACCAGGGCGGAATTCGTTCTTAAATTGTTTTTTTCCTCGACCTGCCTCGATATGGGGACAGATTTCAAATCTGTCCCCGGTTACGGAGGGCGACAGCAAAGTTTGCCGTCATTTGTTGTACCCTTAAATACGGGGACAGAATTCAATCCTGACCCCATCGAAGTAGGCGAAGCAATATTCGACCTGCTTGCTTCGACTTAACCTATAACCAGATAAAGGCGGGATCGACTCCCGCCTTTGCTTTATTACTTGAGTAAATAATAATTTAGCAGGAGGAGCGATGAAGATTCATGAATATCAGGCCAAGGCGCTGCTGAAAGAAGCGGGCGTTTCCGTGCCTAATGGATTCCCGATTTCTGACCTTGATCAGGTCGAAGTGGCTGTTAATGAACTGGGCGGCGGGACTGTCGTCGTTAAAGCCCAGATCCATGCGGGCGGCCGTGGTAAAGGCGGCGGCGTCAAGGTGGTTAACGGTCTTGATGAAGCCAAACAGGTTGCCGGTGAAATCTTAGGGATGCAGCTCGTAACCCATCAGACCGGCCCGGAAGGGAAAAAAGTCCAGCGCCTCCTTATTGAAGAGGGGATGGATATCAAAAAAGAGTACTACTTCGGCATCGTTGTTGATCGGGCGAGCGAATGTCCGGTGATTATGGCAAGTACTGAAGGCGGGATGGAGATCGAGAAAGTTGCGGCCGAAACTCCGGAAAAAATTATTAAGGAATTTATCGATCCGGCTTTGGGCTTACAGGCGTTCCAGGCAACAAAAATTGCTTACGGTCTCGGCTTTGAGGGCAAGGTGGTGCGTCAGGCCAGTGCTCTTTTTATGAATCTTTACAAAGTTTTCATTAACCAAGATTGCTCGATGGTTGAGATCAACCCTCTGGTTGAGACTGGTGACGGCCGGGTCTTAGCCCTCGATGCCAAGGTCAACTTTGATGACAATGCCGACTATCGTCATAAAAATGTCTGGCCTGAATTAAGGGATTTCGACGAAGAGGAACCGCTGGAGATTGAAGCTTCCAAATTCGGTCTCAATTACATTAAACTCGATGGCGAAGTAGGCTGTATGGTCAACGGTGCCGGGCTGGCAATGGCGACGATGGACATTATCAAACTTTCCGGTGCGGAACCGGCCAACTTTCTCGATGTCGGCGGCAGCGCCAATGCCGAAGCCGTGGCCAACGCTTTCCGGATTATCCTGTCAGATGCCAACGTCAAAGCCGTGCTCGTCAATATCTTCGGCGGTATCGTCCGTTGCGACCGGATCGCCAACGGGATTATTGAAGCCACTAAAATGGTCGATATAAACGTGCCCCTGGTGGTTCGTCTCGAAGGAACCAATGCCGAAGAAGCTGCTAAAATCCTCGAGGAATCCGGTATTGAAATGACGGTTGCCCGCGGCCTGGCCGATGCGGCCCGGAAAGTTGTGGCCTCATTTAAGTAGATGAAATTGAAATTAAGGAGATAGAGATGTCTATTTTAGTTGATAAAAACAGTAAAATTGTAGTTCAGGGGATTACCGGCAGCGAGGGTATGTTTCACGCCCAGCAGTGTATTCTCTACGGAACTCAGGTGGTTGCCGGCGTGACCCCGGGCAAGGGCGGCCAGAAAATGGATGAAGTGCCGGTCTTTAATACCGTTGCTGACGCGGTTAAAGCGACCGGCGCCAATGTCTCGCTGATCTTTGTCCCGCCGCCGTTTGCGGCCGATGCCATTATGGAAGCGGTTGATGCCGGAATCGACCTGGTGGTCTGTATTACCGAGGGCATTCCAACGTTGGATATGCTTAAAGTTAAAGCCTTTATGAAGGGTAAAAAAGCGCGGATGATTGGCCCCAACTGTCCCGGCATCATCACCCCCGATGCCGCCAAAGTCGGAATTATGCCGGGATTTATCCATAAAGCCGGAAAGATCGGGGTAATCTCCCGCAGCGGCACGCTGACCTATGAAGCGGTAAAACAGCTCACCGAGCGCGGTCTCGGTCAATCAACCTGTATCGGCATTGGCGGTGATCCGATTATCGGCAGCCAGTTTATTGATCTTTTAGAGCTTTTCGAAGCCGATTCCGATACCGAAGCCGTAGTTATGATCGGTGAAATCGGCGGCAGCGCCGAAGAGGAAGCGGCTCAGTTTGTAAGTGACAAAATGACCAAACCGGTAATCGGCTTCATTGCCGGCCAGACTGCACCTCCTGGCCGCCGCATGGGCCATGCCGGGGCCATCATCGCCGGCGGCAAAGGCACCGCTGCCGAAAAAATGGCGGCCATGACCAAAGCCGGCATCCACGTCGTCAAAAGCCCGGCCGATATCGGCGAAACCGTAGTCAAGGCCCTGGCAAATTAATTTATATTTCCAATATTGTTGTAAATCACAAAAAAGCCGGCTTTCCGCCGGTTTTTTTGTGCCTGGACAATTTTATCAATTATCACCCCTTGCCAAATTTTATTTTTGCAGGCGTACTCCTGCCGCTGTTAACTCCTGCACAGCCTCGCTGTTTTTTTAGTTTCAGGGCGATAGCCAACGTGGTTTTTCCATAATTATTTTGTCTCTCTATATCGGAAATACTTTTTAGCCGCAAGCGAACACGTTTTCCAGCTCCATCTTTACTGTTCTCCGCGGCCCGGTTTTGTCAAAAGGTCGATGGTACGGGTCGGGTCCTTACTGGTGGAGTTTCTAGAAACCAGTTGTTGCAAAAAAGTGTTGCCTTGATTGTCGGTCAGATTAGGATTAGCCCCTTTTCCCAGCAGGATTGCCGCTGCCTTTTCCTGGTCACGGTTATTATAAACTGTCATCATCAGGGGGGTACGGCCGGCTTTGTCCCGGGCATCGATGTCGGCTCCGGCATCCAGCAGCAGATCAATGGTTTTCGCCATTTTCCCCGGTTTCCAGTTTAGGGCGAGATAATGAAGTGGAGTAGATCCGTCCTGATCAACCAGAGTTGGGTCCGCACCTTTAGCGAGCAGGACTGTAACCGCCGCATAACGACCATTTTTAACGGCAATGATGAGTGGGGTAAATTCATGGGGGTAGGCGGTGTAGTCTTGTTGTGCCCGGCCGTTTATGTCGGCCCCGGCGGCGAGCAGCAGTTCCACCATAACTGCTATTGATTTCTTCCCTTTGACAGCATGATGCAGGGCGGCATAGCCGTGCCTGTCAAAACTGTTGACCGCAGCTCCATGTTTGATGCAGTCGAGGGCCAGGCCAACATTGCCGGCTGCGGCTGCGGAGTACAGCTTCCGTGTCCAGTGATCCCGAGGGCTTCCTTTCGCAGGAGGCTGTTGTGCGGGTTTTGATAATTGCAGTGCGGAAAAAATATCCGGGCAGTTTGCGATAGATTCGGGATTTCTGGCTGCGGTAGCCAGCAACTTTTCAAGTTTGCGGGATTTAACTGAGCTCTGAGGCCGGTGCCCGGCGTTGTTTTTACAGTATATGCAGGCCTTGTTGTCAATGAGCAGGGTGGCCAGTTGATCGTCATCAAACTTCACCGCCCAGTGGAGCAGGGTGTTGCCGGACTCATCTCGGCTATTTACATCAGCTCCATGGTCTAGAAGAATAGTTATGGTGGAGCGAATGTTAGCGCTGATTTGTTTTCTCTTTTTTTTGTCGGCTTTTATCCAGAGCGGGAATTCCTCTGCCGTAATCATAAAAAGAGGCAGAACCTTCCGGCCGCCGATAACAGCACAGGACGTCGATATATCCGGATTTTTCTCCAGAATAGTGGTTAATTGGTTGATATCTACAGGGACTTTCAGAACTCGGCACAGGGCTGCGTGATCCGGATTTAGTTTTTGCTCAACTTTCTGTCGGAGTTTAAGTCCCAGATTTTCTTTGTAGGTGTTGACTCTTTCTTGTTGCTGTTTTGCCCTTGTCGATAAAGCACGATAAAGTGACGACCCTGTGGAGCCAAAGGTGCCATATAAATAAAAAAAGCCGAACATCAGGGAGGTAGAGAGGACAAAGTAGAGAGGGCGTCTTAATTTCCCTTTCAGCAAAGGAAAAAGACATAGGGGAATACTCAGCAACAGATGCAGGACGGCAAGAGGAAGCTGCATCATGAGCATAACGCCCATAGCCTCCATGCCGGTTCGGGTGGCACCCAAACAAATCGTAACAAAGGCAAGGTCAATTACAACCATTAAGCCAAACAGGTATCTCATTTTATTGATTCCGTCTTGTTTTATGATCATTCATACTTACGTCCATTATGTTTCAGCCAGCCGCTGACATGACGACCGTTGGGGTCACGATGCGTCCAATGAATCACGCCACCTTTGGAATCCCATTCATACTCACCACAAAACTGTACTGCATCACCTTTTTTGAGAGTTTTTATTTTTGGTGCCAGATCGATGTTGTGAGCGATTAATAAAGTCTGGCCGGAGGATAGTCGCAAGATGAATTTATGATGCCGGATGCCTCTCTTATCATCCCTTAGAATAGTAATGACTTTTCCAGATCCGCTGACTTGTATGCTGCTTAATCGGTTTTGATATGCTTTTGCGATTACTTGATTATCTGGTACGTTTTTCGCGGGAAATGAGGAGATTAGAGCCGAATTATTTTGTAGAAAAGCGTAAATCCCGACACCGATGAGTAAGGCAATAAACAGTCTCTTCATTGAGATTATTTTCCTTTGTGACCAAATTTCAGTCATTCTTAAAAGCAGAGAATAAACTTTTATCTTGATGGGGTTTGGGCCGCTCATCAGGATGGGTCCGGGTTGATGCTTCGGTCTTTTTACGGTGGGTTCGAACTGCCAAGGATTAATATTTGAACGGATATCTCAAGCAGCAGGTGATATTTTATTATTCCTGTGAGAACAGTGGAGTTGGCTGTCCGGTTAAAAGCCGGGTTGAATCTTAATCCCTCGTCGCTTGTAACCGGACAGCCGGCAGAGTGTCAACCATTTTCCTCTTTTTTCGTGCTCTTATTTGCGGAACTAATTCCCGCATTAGTGATTATTATCATCTCGGTTTCACAGTGTGAAATGACTGCTTGAGCTTTGTCAGAAAACTGCGATGCCTGTGGCCCCGGTGCTGCATGAAATTGTAAACATCAACTTTAACCATGTCGGTAACCAGAGCTGAGATTATCGAGTATCCCCAGATAAGAGCTATTTCGGACCAGCTTATCGGAGTTATAATCCCGAAACCGTATGCCACCAGCAGGGTAGCGGCAACTTTGGTGATTACTGCCGACCAGATCATAATCGGGGCCGGCCAGGGCCGCTTCCAGAAATGTTCACGGGTACGGGCCACAAACAGGACCAGGTGTCCGGCTACAGCCATCTTCAGGAACACATAAGTCTGAATCTGGGCCACACTTAAATGCAGCCAGTCCATCGCCAGCAGCAGCATACCGAAGCTGCCGATGACGCCGACTACCCCCATTGCCGTAGCGACCGTGATAACCTGCTGCATATCCCAGCGCACCGGATCTTTTTCCAGTTTGGTCTGGTCATAAGCGATGGTCATGATCGGGATATCGTTAAAGAAAGCCAGCAGAATAATCATGACCGCTGTGATCGGATAAAAGTTGAAAAAGATCATTGCCAGAACCACAAAAAACATAATCCTGATCGTCTCACTGATGCGGTAAACCGCGTAAGCGTTCATGCGCTCGAAAATGCGGCGGGCTTCTTCGATGGCATTGATGATCACCGAAAGGCCGGGGTTCGTTAATACCAGATCGGCTGCCGCCTGGGCGGCGGCCGTAGCTCCGCTCACGGCGATTCCGACATCAGCCTGTTTCAGGGCCGGGGCGTCATTGACGCCGTCACCGGTCATGCCGGTAATATGATTACGACCCTGCATAATTCTGACAATCGAAAATTTGTGTTCAGGAAAAACTTCGGCAAAACCGTTGGCGGCCTCAATTTTTCCGCCATTAATATCTCCAACTGCCAGACCAGCCCCCTTATCGGGCAGGATATCCGATAGTAAAATATTGTTGCCCAGGCCGAGTTCGTCAGCCGTCTGCCGGGCAATGGCAAGATTGTCACCGGTGACCATTTTAACTTTGACTCCGTAATCCCGGGCCTGTTTGATGGTGGCTGCCGAGTCTTCCCGCGGCGGGTCAAACAGGGATAAAATACCGAGAAAGGTCCAGTTCGCGGCACCGTCATCCCGGCGCGCGACTCCCAATGCCCGATAGCCTTTGGCGGCAAAAGCATTTACCTGCTGTTCGGCACGGTCGTGATCAGTCGGAGAAAGTTCAGCCAGTTGCATTATAACCTGTGGCGCCCCTTTACTAACATGAAAAACTTTGCCATCTGGATCCTGAATCCGGGCCTCCGTACGTTTGTGCACCGGATCAAAAGGAACAAATTTGATCTGCTTGAAAGAGTTGAATTTCTCTTTAGTTTGCAGACCCTGGAGAATGGCATCGTCAATGGCATCCTGATTCTCCGCCCGTGATGCCAGGGCCGCGGTCAGTAACAGGGCCTGTTTGTCGGCATTGTTAAAGGTCTCAATTTCACCTAAAGTCAATGAGTTCTGGGTCAGCGTACCGGTTTTGTCAGAACAGAGTATGTCCATACTGGCCATCTCTTCAATGGATTCAAGCCGTGTAACTATAGCCTTGCGCCGGGAAAGTGCCACAGCTCCCAAAGCCATGGTCATGGAAAGTACGGCCGGCATGGCAACCGGAATGGAGGCAACGGTAAGAATCAGGGCAAACTGAACCAGGTCAAGCCAGGGAACCTGGCGATGCAGCTGAACCAGAACCAGAACCGCAACCAGGGCAATACTGACGTAGATAAGATAATCACCAATGGTGAGGACGGCCTTCTGAAAATGAGAAACCGTCTGCGCCTGCTCGACCAGACCTGCGGTTTTACCGAAACTGGTGTTTTTGCCGGTTACTGTTACCCGGGCGACAACCTCTCCCTGTTTGGCAATGGTCCCCGAGAATACATCATCTCCCTGACGTTTGGTTACCGGGAGGGATTCGCCGGTGAGGGCTGATTGATCGACGCTTAAATAATCGCCGTCAATAAGTTTAACGTCGGCAGGGACAATGTCTCCAAGCCGAATCCGGATGATATCGCCGGGTACCAGTTTGACGGCGTCAATCTCCTGCCATTGCGCGTCCCGCAGAACCCGGGCTTTTAAGGCGAGCTGTTTTTTTAATGCCTCAACCGCACTGCCGGCGGTAAATTCCTGCCAGAAACCAATGCCGGCATTAAAAACAAGTAATGCCATAATGATATAAAAGTCAGACCAGTGCCGAACCAGAGCCGAGAGCACCGCTGCCACTTCAATCATCCAGGGAATTGGGCCCCAGAAATATCCGATTAATTTCACCAGAGGTGATACTTTTTTCTCTTCCAGAGCGTTAAGACCATATTGCTGCAGGAGTTTTTCGGCTTCGGCTGAACTGAGACCCGTGATTGGTGAGTCAGTTGCCGTTTTGTCTGCTGTAGTTGATGGGTTCATATGTTAAACTCCATGATGGGTACCCTCAGTTGTTGTGAGTTGCTATTTCCGTCGACTCAAGCGGTTCAATTGTCGCCTTGGCTTTGGCCATATCTTCTCGGGAACCGTGAACAATTACAAGATACTTGTCACTTTTAATTGCAGTTTCATAGCGGAGAACGCTATCTTTGGGGATGCCGAGACTGAATAAACCGGCGCCAAGTGCACTCAGGCCGCCAACGGCAAGGGCGCCTTCCAGTCCCCCGACAATCGAAGCAACCAGGGGGCCGCCGACAACAATAGGTCCTATACCCGGGATGATGAAAAAAGCGGAGCCGAAAAGAATCCCCCAGAAACCGCCCCATAAGGCCCCTAATTTACCCCATTTTTTCATCCTGTCACCGATATTGTAGTATCCGACGACATCCTCTTCAGTATGATAGTCCTTGCCGACAATAGAGAGTTTCTTCATATCAAATCCTGATTTCTGTAACTCCTTAACCACCTCTTCAGCTGTTGTATGGGATTCACAAATTGCGACAGTCAGATTTTCTTTATCCATTTTTATCTCCATTTTTTAGTTCTAATCCGGTGGCTCAGTCAGCTCATCCAACCTTGCTTAACCCGTAATCTGGCGCCGGAGTTTTTAATGACCTGTAATTGCGTTGTGAGCAACTGAACACATTAATAACAGGCATTAAGCAGAGGTTCTGCTACTTAAGTCGCAGAAATGAATTTTTTTCTTGCAGGGTTTGAGTCGGGCAGGAAGGTTATTTAAGTCCGGGGTGGTGTTCGGTTGCATGTAGCAGAGCGTGCCAGTCTTTTACGGCCAGGTGATGTCCGTGAATTTCAACCAGGCCATCTTTTTTAAGCTTCTGCAGGTGGCGATTTACAACCATGCGTACAGATCCGATCATTTTTGCCAGTTCTTCATTCGAGAGATCGTGAATAAGCTGTAAGTCATGGGCGGGGTCGGGTTTTGTATGGCGGAGAAAAAGCCGGGCCAGCCGGGTATAGGTGTCGTGAATGGCAAGATCCGTGGCCAGACCTTCCATTGAGCGTATTTGCCGCGCCAGATAAGGGATGAAAGTCTGGTTAAGTTCGGGATGTTCCTGAATCCAGCGGCGCACATCGTCAATCGGAGCATGTATAGCTTCCAGATCATCAATCGCGGTTACCACAACCTTGTGTTCACGCCGGTCGAGCAGACAGACTATATCAAAAACATCTCCGGGGCCCAGTAACGCCAAAGTCAATTCCCGGCCTGAATCAGGATTAGTCCGGCAGACCCGCATTCTGCCGGAGATAATGACATAGAATTTTTTTAGTGAATCCAGACTGTCCATCGCCGGAGTTTTGTGCTTCCAGGTCTCCAACTGGAATTTCAGGAGCATATTTTGAATTGTATCATCATTCAAATTTGCAAATAGATGAGAACTACGTAAGGTTCTGAAACAGTGGCTGTAAAACTGCGAGTCTGGTTTCATGTTTTTGTGAGTCTCCGTGGAGTAAACTGTCCGGTTAAAAGCCGGGTCGAATCTTGATCCCCTGTCGCTTGTAACCGGACAGCCGGCAGACTGTCAACCATTTTCCTCTTTTCGGATTTTTAGGCAGTTTCTACCGCAGCAGCGGCTTCACGGTTTAAGGCTTTGGCGGCCTGATCGCGGAGCTTGAATTTCTGAATCTTTCCGCTTGCAGTTGTCGGGTACTCTTCAATGAAGAAGAAAAAGGCCGGGGTTTTGTGGAAAGCGATGCGGTTTTTGCAGAAAGCCCTCATATCCTCTTCGGTAGCTGATTCGTTCTCCTTTAATTGAATAAAGGCGGCTACTTCTTCGCCATATTTGATACTGGGAACTCCGACAACCTGAACATCTTTGATCTGGGGATGGGTGTAAAGAAATTCTTCGATTTCGCGGGGATAGATATTTTCTCCTCCCCGAATAATCATGTCACCCATGCGGCCGGTAATCTTGAAATTGCCGTTTTCATCCATGACCGCGAGATCCCGGGTATGCAGCCATCCATCTTTGTCAATGGTCTTCTCGGTGGCCTCGGGCATCCTGTAATAACCTTTCATAACATGGTAGCCCCGGGTTACCAGTTCGCCCTGCTGCCCGTGAGGGAGATCTTTGCCGCTTTCGCTATCAACGATTTTGACCTCGATATGGGGCAGTGCCCGCCCGACGGTAGTTACGCGGATATCGAGGTTGTCGGTGACCCGGGTCTGGGTGATGCCTGGCGAGGCTTCGGTCTGGCCGTAGACGATGGTCATATCTTTGGCTCCCATCGTGTCAACCACCTGTTTCATGACCTCAATCGGGCAGGGGGAACCGGCCATAACTCCGGTTCTCAGATGCGAGGTATCATATTTTTTCTGCTGCATCTCTTCGAGTTCGGCGATGAACATTGTCGGTACCCCGTGGATAACCGTACAGTTGCAGGCTTCGATAGTTTCAAGCACGGTTTTCGCGTTGAAACCGGTTACCGGGGCCATAGTTGCCGCCGAAACTACCGAACAGAGGTTGCCGATAACGCAACCGAAACAGTGGAAAAAGGGGACCGGGATGCAGACGTTGTCAGTCTGATTCAACTGCATGCATTCGGCCATGCTTTGAGCGTTGCCGATAAGATTGCTGTGAGTAAGCATTACCCCTTTGGGAAAACCGGTGGTTCCCGAGGTGTACTGCATGTTGACGACATCGTCGGGACGGCACTGCTGCATCCGTTTTTCCAACTCCGCGTCACTGACCTTTTCGCCGAGGGCAATGATTTCATCCCAGGTGAATGACCCCGGCAGCCAGTTTTCACCAATGTGAATAATATTCTTCAGGTGCGGCAGCTTGCCATTTTTTAACTGGCCGGGACGGGACCCGGCCAGTTCCGGACAAATTTCGTTGATAATTTTGGTGTATTCATCGGCCTTGCGAACTCCGCCGATCATAACCAGGGTGGTGGCCTCAGACTGTTGCATTAGATATTCGAGTTCGAAACTGCGATAGGCGGTGTTGACCGTGACCAGAACGGCACCGATTTTCGGCAGAGCGAACTGCGCGTAGAGCCATTCCGGAATATTGTTGGCCCAGAGGGCTACATGGTCACCCTGTTTGATGCCGAGGGCGAGAAAGCCTTTGGCAATCCGTTCGCAGAGTTGGTTGAGTTCGCTGTAGGTGTAGGCCAGGTCGTATTCGTAATATTTAAGGGCCTGAGCGTTCGGGAACTGATCGGCAACGGTTTCGAGAAGCCGCCCCAGAGTCATATCTTCAAGGGAAAAGTCAGGTTTGTTCACTATTGGTCTCCTTGCCGGATTGATAAGATTAAAAAAATTTTTATAAAAAACAGAGCAGAAAGTTTTCAAGGCTTTCTGCTCTGTTTCAGAGGCTGGCAGGGTTACTTCTTTAATTTTTTCTCTTCTTCTATCTTCCTTAGTTCAACTCGACGAATCTTGCCGGAAACGGTTTTCGGCAACTCGGTGACAAATTCAACCTCGCGGGGGTATTTGTAGGGGGCCGTTTCACGTTTTACGTGGTCCTGAATATCTTTGACAAGATCATCTCCGGCAGTGTGGCCGGGAGCCAGGACAATAAAGGCCTTGACGATGGTGCCGCGCAGTTCATCAGGGGACCCGACCACAGCACTTTCGGCAACCGCGGGATGACTCTGGAGGGCGCTTTCCACCTCGAATGGCCCGATGCGGTAGCCGGAGGCTTTAATGACATCATCGGCGCGGCCGACAAACCAGAAATAACCATCCTCATCTTTGGTGGCCTTGTCGCCGGTATAGTACCAGTCGCCGACAAAGGCCTCGGAAGTGGCTTCAGGGTTGCGCCAGTATTCACGGAAAAGTCCGACCGGCGGTTCCGGTTTAACCTTGACGGCGATATGGCCCTCTTCGTTGACGGCTACCGGCTGACCGTTATCATCAATCAGTTCAATTTCGAAACCCGGTGTCGGTTTACCCATGGAGCCGAATTTAATGGGCATGCAGGGGAAGTTGGCGATCAGGTTGACCGATTCAGTTTGTCCGAAACCGTCGTAAATGGTAGTTCCGGTATGCTCTTTCCAGATCTTTATGATTTCCGGATTTAGGGGCTCACCCGCTGCCAGTGAATGGCGTAAGCCGGTAAGGTCATAGGCAGAGAGATCTTCTAAAATCAGCATCCGATAGGCGGTCGGCGGGGCACAGAAGGTTGTAATGCCGCATTTCTCAATCAGTTTGAGGTGAGTCTTGGCATCAAACCGGCCGGCAGCATTATGAACCATGACGGCAGCGCCGATCTGCCACTGGCCGTAGAGCTTGCCCCAGCCCGCTTTAGCCCAGCCGGTGTCGGAGAGGGTCCAGTGGAGGTCGGTAGGTTTGAGATCCTGCCAGAACTTGGCCGTGATAATATGGCCGATGCCGTATGAAGCCTGGGTGTGCGGCACCATCTTGGGGAATTTGGTTGTGCCGGAAGTGAAATAGATCAACAGAATATCGTCGGCCCGGGTCGCTTCAACCTCGTCGCGGGAGAGTTTGGACGATGCCTGTTCTATGAGTTCGTTGAAATCCTCCCACCCCTCCTGGGGCTGGCCGATGCAGAAGAAGTGTTTGAGCGTGGGGCACTGCTGCCGAACCTCATCAACTTTGCCGATATTCTCATGCCACATAATGGCTCCGACGGCTTCGGCCTGATTGATACGATACTCAACATCATGGGGAACCAGGATGTTCGGTGCCGGCATCGGAATTACCCCCAGCTTGGCAGTTCCCAACATTACCGCATACCATTCCACCAGGCGGGGCACCATGACAAAAACCCGATCTCCTTTCTTAAACCCTTTGCTGCGCAACATATTGGCGCATTTATTGGAGAGGCGTTTCAGGTCGAAAAAAGTATATTTACGGATATCTTCACCGTCGCTGTCAGCCCAGACCATTGCCAGTTTGCTGCGGTCGTCGGCCCAGCGATCAATAACATCAAAGCCGTAGTTAAAAAATTCCGGGATCTCAAACTTGAATTTTTCGGTGACCTCGTCGTAGTCCCACATATTCGGTCCGTCGAGGTTGAGTGGAATATTGTCATAGGGGGTTGTGGGTTCCAATCTCTATTCTCCATTAGTTAAAGGTTTAGTACCTTACAGGTTATTTTCTTGTTTGAAAAACAAGAAAATAACCTGTAAGAGTACTTATTTCGGGCCGCAATGGCCCTTTGGGTTGCGGGAGTTATCCCCGCTAGTTGTAGTGATAAAACCATCTTTGTCAGTGAATAAATAACCGAATTAAGGCAATTGCGAAGCCGTCTTATAATAAAGAGAAGCCTTAAGTCAATTAAAAATTGCAGTTGACGTTAGCTGGCAAATAACAGTTAACGTAAACTGGTAAAATACAAATAAATAAAATGCAGATTTATTCTGTTCCAGGGGTTTATATTGATGAATTTACTAAGAAATTTGCTCTTGAACTCAGAAGTTAGAATAATGCTACAATAATTGGCGGCGGTAAATAATTTTTGCTGTTAGTTCTTGGAAAACATTGTTTCTTTTATGTTCCCGGCAGACTCTGGGAATTCTTGTGATAAGAAGAACAATGCTTTCAGGGAGGCTGAGAAAAAAATAATAGAGGAATGAGCTGCAGTTGAAGGATCGAATAAGTGAGGGGGAGGGTGATTTGAGGATTCGATATCTCATAAACCCGGCCGCTCAGCCGAGTCTAGAAATTAAAGTTTGCTTGACAACCTTTCTCAGGTCAATTTATATGGTCTTTATTATTAATTTGGGTTTAACTACAAATTGGGGGAGTCTGATGTCTAAGTTTAATTATCCAAAAGTTTTGTTTCTGCTGTTTTTCTTTTCAGTCAGCCTGGTTTTCTGTGGTCGTAACGTTATGGCGGGCCCGGTGCTGAAAATCGGTCATGTGGCGCCGCCGTTTCACGGCCAGCATGTCGGTCTTGAATATTTTGCTCTCTACCTTAAAGAACACAGCAACGGACGCTGGCAGTGTAAGATTTTTCCTTCAGGGCAGCTTGGCGGGGAACGTTCTCTGGCTGAACAGGTGCAGACCGGAACCCTGCCGATGGCGGTGATTACCACGGCTGTACTTTCCAACTTTGTTCCTGAGATCGGCGTGGTTGATATGCCATTTCTGTTTCCCGATCTGCTGACGGCTCATGCCGTTTTGGACGGTCCGATCCGCAAAAAACTTTTTTCATTCTTCCCGGCCAAAGGTTTTGTGGCTCTGACCTTTATGGAAAACGAATTTCGCGATCTGACCAATTCCAAGCATCCAATTCACACTCCGGCCGATCTTAAAGGATTAAAGATCAGGACGATGGAGAGTCCGATTTTTATCGATACCTTCAAAGCCTTAGGGGCGGAACCGGTGCCGATGCCGTTTCCCGAGGTCTACAGTGCTCTGGAACAGGGGGTGATTGACGGTCAGGATAATCCGCTCTTTGTCTCAATTTTGGTAAAATTCCCCGAAGTTAACCATTTTATAACCAAAACTCAGCATGTTTTAACGGAAACGGTAATGATTGTTAACCGGGATTTCTGGGAACGGCTTGCGCCGGCGGATAAAAAACTTTTCCGCACGGCCGCCGGTGAAGCAACGATTATCAATCGGGCGACCAATCTTCAGGGTGAGTTGAAATTGCCGCGGATCGGAATCAGTATTCCCGCTTATCTACGCGAGAAGAAGATTGATTGTGTCAAATTAACTCCGGCGGAAAAACAGCAATTCAAGAAAGCGGTGGCTCCGGTCTACAAGAAATATCGGGCTAAAATCGGGCCGGAAATCTTCGATGCCATCCTCGCCCGGGTCAAAGAACAGCAGGGGCAAAAATAAGTGGTAATTGCAAACTGCAAAAACTTATGTAGCCGGGATTGCTGATGCGTTATCGGGAAAGAGCAAGAAAAATTGAGGGGCTTATCCTCGGCTGGTTACTGCTGGGGATGGCTCTGCTCGCTTTTGTCCAGGTAGTGATGCGTTATCTCTTTCATTCCGGTTTACCCTGGGGCGATGAGGTAAATCGTTATCTCGGCGTCGTCTTAACCTTTGCCGGGGCGGCTCTGGGGGTTGAAAAAGGAACTCATTTCAGCATGGATATCCTCTGCCGGATTTTGCCGGAAAGATTCAGGCCGCTGCTGGTAAAATTGATCCATCTGCTCTCTGCCCTGATCTATGCCGGGGTGGCTGGATACGGGGTTATCCAGGTCAACCGCCTTTACCGTTTCAGTTCACACTCTCCCGCCCTGCAGATGCCGATGTATATTCCCTATCTGATCATTCCTTTAGGCTGCAGTTTAATGGCCTGGCGCAGTTTACGCCTGATTTTTGCCGGTAATACCGAGAGTAAAGCCGATCCTGACGGTTCCGGTTCCTCTTTTTCTTCTTTTGCAAAAGAGGATAGAGAAGAGCGCTGATGATTATCTCGATGCTGCTGATTTTTGTCGGTCTGCTGATTCTCGGCGTGCCGATTGCGGCGGTTCTGCTCGCGACTTCGGGTATTACCCTGCATTTTTTTACCTATACGCCGCTGTTGGTTCTGCCGCAGCAGCTTTTCAATGCCCTCGATAATTTTGTGCTTTTAGCAATACCGTTCTTTATCCTGGCCGGGGCTATCATGACCGAAGGGGAGATGGCCGGCCGTCTGGTTGCGGTTATCCGTTATCTGGTGGGCCGGGTGCCGGGCGGTCTGGCGATTGCGGCACTTTTAGCCTGCATCTTTTTCGCCGCGCTTTCCGGTTCGAGCCCGGCAACGGTGATTGCTATCGGATCAATCATGATTCCGGCTTTGAAAGATTCCGGTTATGATGAAGATTTTTCAATCGGTCTTTTGACCTCAGCCGGGTCGCTGGGGGTGGTTATTCCGCCCTCAATCCCGATGATTCTTTATTGTCTGGTGATGAATGTCTCGGTCTCTGAGCTCTTTATGGCGGGGGTAATGCCGGGACTTTTGATCGGCCTGGTATTCGCAGTTTATATTCTCATTAAAGCCCGGCGTCACGGTTGGCGCGAAAGACAGACTTTTCACACCCGGGTTTTTCTGAAATTACTGGGTGAAGGTATCTGGGCCATGCTCCTGCCGGTGATTGTTCTCGGCGGGATTTACAGCGGAATCTTTACACCGACCGAGGCCGCCGCCGTGGCGGTGGTCTACGCTCTGTTTGTGGAACTGATTATCTACCGGCGGATGAGTCGGCAGCGTTTTAATAAGTGCCTGACCGAGGCGGCCATACTTTCCGCGGCCCTGCTTTTTATTTTGGCGGCGGCGATGACCTTCGTCTGGCTGCTGACTTCGGAAGGAATCCCGGCGGCGCTGGCAGCCTTGATTACTCAGCATATTCACAGCCGCTGGCTTTTTCTGCTTTTGATCAACCTGCTTTTTCTGGTTTTAGGGTCGGTTATGGATGATGTTTCAGCCATGCTGATTCTCTCGCCGCTTTTGGTTGACAGTCTGCAGCGCTACAATATCAACCTGATCCACTACGGTATCATTATGATTATGGTAATTGAGATAGGTTTTCTCACGCCGCCTTTCGGTCTCAATCTGTTTGTAAGTATGGGGCTTACCGATAAAAGCCTGCTTGAGGTCAGCCGGGCGGTTCTGCCTTTTCTACTACTGCTTCTGCTGACTATCATCCTGATAACCTTTTTTCCGATCATCAGTCTCTGGCTGCCCTCAATTCTGAGATAAAATACCGCTTTTTATATAAGATACGCCCTATTTTTTTGATAAAATTACCCGCCGGGCCGGGGGTTGGTAGAGACTGCGGAGGGCGTTAATAAAAGTCTCATATTCAGGTGTTCGGCTGTGGATAATGCCGCGGCTGAAATCTATTTCCCGCGAGTAGGTGAGAATGTGATGTTCTTTATCATACCGGCATTCAATCTGCCGGGAAAATTGCGGCAGATTACCGGAGGTTTTCGGAGGCATCGCTATCATTCGGAAGTTGTCGGGCAACTGCAGAGTGATCTGATCGACTATACTTCTGTTTTGAGAAACGATTAACGGCTGCTTACGGTTTTTGAGCAGCGAACTCAGCGAATAGGGTAGATCCGGAGCTTTAAGCGGGAGTAGATATAGAATTTTCCCATCCTTCCCGGTGAAATCGGCATAGGCATTTTTCAGCTTGAAACGACATCTGAAAATAAACTCTTTCCGGTCGTCTTTGAGACCTGAAATCGACAGTTTTTCAGTAAACTTGGCGGTAGGGTTGATCTGGTGCAGAAACTGCAAACCGGCGATCTCTCTCTCCGGGGTCGAGAGATCGCGCCAGTCAGATCTCCAGGCGGTTGCCGCCGCACCTTTGAGTTTTAAGGTAAGTTCTCCCCGGCAACCCGGAAAATCCTGCAAATCCAGTTTCAGGTTGGTTTCGGTTGAACTCTTCCGGCGGTCTTTAATGGCAGTGAGTTTGCCGATTTCAAGATCAAGTCCGATTTTTCCGTCAAAACCGGTTATTCCCGGAGCCGGTTTATCATCTGAAAATAGAAAAAAATCGTCACCGCTCTGAACCAGGGCGGTGTCCCACCATCCGGGAAATGGAAATCCGGTAAAATCTTTAAGTATCCGGTTTTGTGAATCGGCCATGATGATCCGTGCCGGTTGCTGATGACGTCTGAGACGGTCAGTAAAACAGAGGGCTAAGTCACAATCGGTACCGTAACCTAAACGTTCAGTTTCCGTCGGAGTCTGCACCTTGAAATCAGTCTCCTGAAAGTCAATTCCATAAACGGTTAAAGATCGCAGTTTTCGGTAAATACGATGGCTTAGCGGAGAGTTGTCAGCAGTGGTAACAGTTGTATGATCTTTGGTTCGCGGCCGAATTGCCGGGCTAGTTTTAGTTTTTAAGGCGGTGGAGAATGATTTGGCAAAGAAACCGGCTACCTGCTGCCAGGAAGAGAAGTTTGTGACCAGCAGTGTAAAACCCTGTTCAAGCGGGGACGCGGCCCCGCGCTCCGGGACTAGAGCCGGGATATTTTCTCCCAGCCAGGTATAGATTGTATGATTATTGCTGTTTTGCCGGGTGAATTTTAGTTTAAGGTGGTGTGGTTTGAGGTAGTTAAGCGACATCGAATCGGGTGTCTCAATTATCACTTTTTTACTTACGATCGGCTCCTCAAGGCGGAAATACTCCTGACACCAGAAACCATTGCGGCTCTCTACTTCAAGTTCAATCTCGATTTGACAACCCGGTTCTACGGCCGGCAGACTGACCACCATCTGTCGGGCCTTCGAATAGAGCGAAACCTCACTGTTCCAGGCGGCGGGAATATCATGCACCTCTTCCGCGTTTACCTTTAGGATTTTACCCTGCGCCGTAGTGGTGACAGCGCGAATCAATTTTACCTGCTGCCGGCTCATATTGTAGGTATACTTGAAGTCGGCGTAATCTTTTTTGCCCTTGTAAGTCAAAATCCGTCGTTTAATATAGAGATGCAATTTGGATGAACCGTCAGCGCCGACGCTGTAGTGCTTTGTGATTTCCAGGTTGACGGCATCCGCTTCACTGATTGAGATTACGGCCGGGTTGGTGCTGTCGGCCATGACTGGAATTTCTGTTGCCGGGAGGCCGATGATAATCAGAGCTATGATTAAACTTAAAATTTTTCTCGCGTTGATAGACATTTTATATAATCCTGTAGAGGGTTAAACAAACCGGGAGTTTACCACTCAACCGTGATCGGAGTCAGTGACAGTTTTTGTTTTCTGTTCTGTAGTTCTGTTACCAGAGGATATCGTTCGGCCTCAACCTCGGTTTTTTTTAGAGAAAAACGACGCTCCACCAACAGATGTTTCGCATCCGGCTGCCGGGCGTTTAAGGAAGTGGAAAAAATTTCATTTTCAAACTGGCGCGGGGCCGGCAGTAGAAGCTTTTTCGGCATTTTCGTAAAGCTTAAATTTTCTTTTACAACGGTTGTAAATGTATAGCCGAATTTTAACGGATAATGGCGTTTCGTCATGTCGGCTCGAGCCAGAATCCAGCGTTCCATTATACTGGGGTAGGCCATGAAACTGAGCGGTTGCAACTTAGCAACCGGCGGGGCTTTCTCCGGGGACGGAAGCGAGAGTGAAAAATCGCCGGAAAATTGAAAATTGCGGCTCCTGTCGGCCGGGTCGGAATATTCAATATGGTTGATCTCCAGAGTGCTGTATTGACTTAAGAAGAATCTTTTGAGAAAGAGTTTTTGCTCTTTACGACTCTGGTTCATCATGATCGAGCGCATCATGGTGTCGGAAAACCCGCGGCATTGAACCTTGATTGAACCGCTTAAATTTCCGTCCGGCCGGAGTTTGTCAACAATCGTCATGATAAAACTGTTCTTCTCGGGTGAGACCGGCGGAGTCAGCTTAAGATCGCTCTTTTTTCGATCCGCAATCAGGTATGAACATTCACGCTCATAATCGGGGAGAAACTGGCGGCTGGTTTCCGAGGTTGGATCAAGAAACTCGCTGAGGTTGCCGTTATCATCTAAAACCGCGACGATCGCATGATTGAAATAGGGAAGGGGAATTTCATAATCAAGTTTGTCACCGACCCGAATCAGGACGGCTTTGGCGTTGAATCCGGCAAACTGCAGCATGGAAACCAGAAGCGCGGCTTTGTCCCGGCAGACGCCATGGCGGCGGGAGAAGGTTACATTAACATCATGCGGTTCAAAACCGGGACGTTCACTTTCACCACTGACCCCCAGATAGCGGATCTTCTGGGCGACATAATAGAATAATGCGTTAAGCTTTGCGGTTCTATCGGGTCTGTCTGCGATCAGCTGATTCACCTTGTTTTTCAGGGCATCTCCCGGAACCAGTTTGCGGGATACCAGCCGGTCATACCAGGTTGCCACTGCCTGCCAGTTGGGCAGAGTGGAATAGAGAAGCCGCATGGCCACCCGGCGAAATGACGGCATGGAAGGCTCCGGAGTGATTTGAGGAACCCCGGTGAAGTGCCATGAACGGATTATTTTCGGGTTTGTTCCGGGGAGCTGAGTTTCGCAGTAGGTAACTGTACCCGGTATTTTATCTTTAATCACCCAGTAAAGCTTAGCCGTGACCGGGGTGGTTACTGTGAAAAGATATGAGCGGATGGGAATGTCATACTGTCCCAGGATTGAACCGTAGATCTGATTCTCAATAATCGGTTTGAATTGTCTGCGGTTGATGCGGTAGTGAATTGTGTCGCCAATTTCAAGCCCCGGTAAAAAAAGCTTTATATCCTTTTGCATAGGATTATAAATATTGCTGCGACTATTACCGGCATCGGCCTCTTCACGGCTTTGAGCGGCGATGTTGATCGGGCTGATTTTGCCTCCACGGATAATCTCGCAGAGTTCAATCTCCAGTTTCCCATAAGCCTTGTTGACACTGAAACTCAACACCTTATTCTCCCGCTTACCGTCCTCATCCAGAACCGTGATATAAACATCATCCTGACTCTCTTTGGAACCGTCGGCGTGGAATTCAATATGTTCAATCTCCCGGGCTAAAACTGCGTGGGCGAAGGGGTAGTTTCGGCGATTGATATCCTTTAAAAAATCGGGGACAAGCGTTTCGGCTGAACTGGCAAGCGGCAGGAGTAGAAAAAGTATAATTATGATGGTCGCCGGCAGTTCGATCGGTGCTTGATAAATTTTTTCTCTGGATTCTGCTTTGGTTGCTGCCAATCTTTTTAACATTAATTCTCCAGTGCCTGAATCAAGTATTTCCAGGCTCCTTTTATCATTAACTTTTTCGAGTTTTCAAGGGGGTTGTCAACATGTTATTCACAGGCTCTGTTGATAATTACGAAATCTTTATAAATTCTTAATACTTAGAGAATGTCAGTTGTCTAACACGTTGGAAATAAAGGACTATTTTTTTAGTCAAAAAATGTTTTAAGTTATGTGAAATTATTTATTCTTATTAAAAATGGGTGATTAGGCGCTAAATATTGAAAGTTATTAACAAGTTTAATAAGAGCTCAAGGAAGGCGGTGAATTCATACCGGTTCTGACAATTTTTGGGAGTTGAAATCGCGCAGTGAATTGATCCTTTCAAGCAGCGGTGGATGGCTGTCATGAAGGAAAATATAAAAAGGGTGCGGGGTCAGATTGGCGAGATTATCGTGCGCCAGTTTTTTCAAGGCCGAGACCATGGTTTCAGGTCTTCCGGTGGTCAGGGCCGAGAAACTGTCCGCCTGAAATTCATGGCGTCTGGAGAGTGATTGCAGAATCGGGTTCAGGAGCATCTCGACCGGAGTAAAAAGCAGGCTGAAAAATATCAGGCCGGAGGCGATAGAGATATGTTCCATGAAAAAGGCTTCGTAGAGTGCCGGCTGCCTGATAAACCAGCCCAGCAGAAAAAGGATAACTCCTTGATGGATGATTGAGATAAAGGTCATTTTAAGAATATGTTTTTTCTTGTAATGTCCGATCTCATGGGCGAGAACGACCAGTAGTTCTTCGACTGAATGTTGCTCAATCAAGGTGTCAAATAGAGCTACCCGGCGACGTTTGCCGAAACCGGTAAAAAAAGCGTTGCCCTTGCCTGAGCGCTTCGAACCGTCGACAACGAAGACATTGGTCAGCGGGAAGCTGACTTTTTCGCCGTAACGGAGCAACGTCTCTTTAAGTTCACCCTCGGGCAAGGGGGTAAACTTATTAAACATCGGCATTATCCAGGTTGGCGCGATTATCTGGAGACTCAAGGTGAACCCGGCGCAGATCATCCAGGCAAAGAACCAGGCCCGGTCTCCGGCCGATTGAAAAAACCAGATAATTCCCGCAAGCAGCGGGGTACCGAGAAGTAGGGAGAGAAAGATTGTTTTGATGTAGTCTGTGACAAAGGTCTTTCCGGTGGTACGGTTAAAACCGAAGCGCTCTTCAATAACGAAAGTGCTGTAGAGGGAGAAGGGGAGATTCAATACAGTCCGGCCCAAAAGGAGAACTGCGATAAAGATAAGACCTGCAACAAGCTGATTGCCGGTTTGTTTGAGTGACCACTCATTTAGCAGGTTAAAACCACCTGTAAACCAGAAAAGCAGGGTGATGGTAAGAGAAAAAAGGCTTTCACACTGTGAAAATACGGTGTTCGTTCGTAGATAATCCCGGCTTTTTCGGTACTCTTTCTCATCAATCAGATCGGAAAATTCAGCCGGTGGTTCAGATCTCTGGTTTTTCAGGTTGAGGTAGTCGGCGGTCAGGCCGATGAGATAGTCGGCCACTAGAGCGATTACAATAATAACTGCGTATATATTCATTTAATTAATATTGTGAACTGAATGAAATCACCGGGCAAAATATTTGAGTTCTTTGGCCCGGTGATTTCCAGATCAATTTAGTCGAATGCCTGTTTGGTCTGCCACTCTTTCCAGACGTTGCCTACGAGATCAACACCCGGTTTCAGGGTGGCCTTGCCGGGCCGCCAGCCTGAAGGAGTTGCCTCACTGCCTCCTTTTTCTCGAACCAGCTGGAAGGCCTGGATCTGTCGGAAGGATTCGTTTATGTTGCGGCCGACCGGGGGAGTCAGTACTTCAAATCCCTGGACGATGCCGTCGGGATCGATAATAAAACGTCCCCGGGTTTCAACCCCGGCAGCTTCATCGTAGACTCCGTAGACGGTGCCGATCTTGCCGCCGGCGTCGGAAAGCATGGGGTAGGGGATACCGCCGTCGACCATCTTGCTCAGTTCATGGTCGTTCCACATCTTGTGAGTAAATTGGGAATCGATTGACATCGACAGAACTTCAACGCCGAGTTTCTGCAGTTCCGGATATTTTTCAGCGACCGCTGAAATTTCAGTGGCTCAGACAAAAGTAAAATCACCGGGATAGAAACACAATAAAATCCACTTGCCGAGATAATCTGAAAGCTTGACGCTGGTAAAATCCCCTTTGAAGTATCCTGGGGCTGTAAAATCCGGAGCTTTCTGCCCTACTTTGATCATCGTTTGTACCTCCATTTCTTCTGTAGTTGCTTGTTTTGTGGAAGTTTCTCCGCTCTCTTCACCAACCGGACCCCCGGCCGGCCGGTCACATCCTGCCGCATTCTCTTCTGCCATAAATCCCTCCTTTGGTTAGTCGCTGCCGAATCAAATCTAGTTACATCAATTATTGTTACATGATTGCAAAAAGCTGTTGCAATCTTTATCTATATGTATATATTCTGTTGTTAGTTGATGTCAAATGAAACTTTGGCCGGAGTTGAGATTTTTGATTACCTAAACGGGAGGTTGGAGTAGAATAAATGCAGATTTGGCGTATCTATGCGGATCCTTCCGGTGCGACTCATTTTGCTCCGCTTGAGATTGAATTAAACGATGCCGGAGATATCGGCAGGCTTTCGGAGGTGGAACCCGCCGGCGGGATAATTTTTCGTGAAACCGGGCCCGAATATGACTATGACTGGCACAATGCACCCAGGCGGCAGTATGTAATTATTCTGGAAGGCCGGGTTGATTTTACGGTTTCGGATGGTGAGTGCCGGCGTTTCGGGCCGGGAGATGTGGTTCTGCTCGAAGATGTTTCCGGCAGAGGTCACTGCAGTCGGGCGGTCAACCGGGAGCGGCGCAAGTCAATTTTTGTGACATTGGCTTAAAACTGCAGGGGAATATCAGACAATCAGCCGTTTGAATTCCTCCGGTATGCGGCTGACTCTCTTTTTTTTGTAATCGAAAAATACGATACCGGTTTTGGCTCTGGCAACCTCCCTGCCGTTATCCGCATTCTTTACGAGATAGAAGAAATTACAACCGGCCCGGGAAGGGTCGCAGACGGCGACGGCAATATTCAAGCTTTCTCCCCAGGAGACCTCGGTTTTATAAGTAATAGCGAGATCGGCCATGATGATACTGGTCCCGGCAATATCCATTTCACTGAAATCATATTTCTTCAGGAAACGGATGCGGGCTTCGTGCAGCAGGGAGATGAGATGGTCGTGACCCAGATGATTACCGTAATTAATGTCGCTGATTCTGGTGGTAAGCTCGGTTGTGAAGATAAAATGCTGCGCTTCGGGCAGTGTCAGTTTGATACGATTCATGATGTAATAGATAACAAAATCAGTTTGAAATTACAAATATATTCAGCCTTGCTGGTGATCAAAGCTTAAAAAAAGAGCCGCAGATTATTTGAATCTGCGGCTCTTTTGCTGAAATCTTTTCGCTGAAATTTACAGCAATAATTATTCGCCTTTCATCATGGCGGCAATATCTTCTTCAACCGTACCGATTGGTTTGATATCGAAGTTTTCAACCAGTACGTTGACAACCGTCGGTGAGAGGAAGGCAGGCAGGGTGGGCCCTAAGCGGATGCCTTTGACGCCGAGGAAAAGCAGGGCCAGAAGTACGGCTACCGCTTTCTGCTCATACCAGCCGATATCGAAAGAGATGGGGAGATCGTTGATGTCATCAAGGTCGAAAACCTCTTTCAGTTTGAGGGCGATAACCGCCAGCGAGTAGGAGTCGTTACACTGTCCGGCATCCAGAACCCGGGGAATTCCGCCGATATCGCCAAGGTTAAGTTTATTATAGCGATATTTAGCACAACCCGCAGTCAGGATGATGGTATCCTTGGGCAGATTTTCTGCTACCTCAGTGAAATAACCCCGTGATTTCTGGCGTCCGTCACATCCGGCCATAACCACAAAGCGCTTAACCGCGCCGGATTTAACCGCGTCAACCACCTTGTCGGCCAGAGCCATAACCTGACTATGAGCGAAACCGCCGACAATCTTGCCGGTTTCTATTTCAGTCGGGGCCGCGCACTGTTTTGCTTTGGCGATGATCGCGGAGAAATCTTTCTTTCCGCCCTCAGCTCTTTCCGGGATATGATTGGCACCGACAAAACCGACAACGCCGGTAGTAAAAAGACGGTCAAGATAGGTGTTGTCTTTTTTCAGAGGGATAACGCAGTTGGTGGTCATCAGGATAGGGCCGTTAAAGGACTCAAATTCCTGATTCTGGTGCCACCAGGAGCCGCCGTAGTTACCGACCAGGTGATCGTATTTCTTGAAAGCGGGATAGTAGTGACAAGGCAGCATTTCGCCATGGGTGTAGACATCAATCCCGGTACCGGCGGTCTGCTCAAGCAGCTCTTCCATATCTTTTAAGTCATGACCGCTGATCAGGATTCCCGGGTTGTTGTGCACTCCGAGATTGACCTCGGTAAGTTCGGGATTGCCGTAGGTTGTGGTGTTGGCTTTATCGAGCAGGGCCATGGTGTTTACGGAAACTTCGCCGGCTTTCATGACCATGCCGACCATCTCGTCGACGGAAAGATCCTGAGTGGTCGAATTCAAGGCTTCCATAAAGAAGTCGTAAACGCCATCATCTTCATAACCTAAAACGGCTGCGTGTTCAGCGTAGGCCGCAATCCCTTTCAGGCCGATAATCAGCAACTCACGCAGGGAGCGGACATCTTCATTTTCCGTCGCGAGAACGCCGACACTTTTGGCTTTTTCAGCGAATTCAGCACTGTTATCGGTAAACCAGGTAGCAGCTTCGGGGAGAGAACCGGTAAAATCACGGCCGTTTTTCTCTTTGTAAGCGGCAAGACATTTAGCCTGCATCGATTTTTTGCGTTCCAGTGACTCTTTGACGTAAGCGATCAAACTCTCATCATCAAAATTGGCATTGGTGATGGTGGTAAAAAGAGCTTTGGCGACAAACAGAGCCGTATCGTTATCCTGAATTCCGAACTCTTTCAGGAGTTTGCCGTAAACGGCAATTCCTTTGAGGTTGAAAATAAGCAGATCCTGCAGGTTTGCAGTCTCTTCCGGTTTGCCACATACACCTTTAATGGTGCAACCCTGATTTTTAGCAGTTTCCTGACATTGAAAACAAAACATCTTGATCTCCTTTGTTCGTTTTGGGTTAAAGGTTGATTCAAACAAAATATTTAAGGTTAATGGTTAAAGATGATTAATTTAATCCTCTTTTAACTCAAGATTACAGGTTAATCATTGACATAAGTCAAGAGTCAAAAGATTTATAAATTTTTTAGTTGCTGAAGGAAATGGTAGGCAACGATGCCGACTGTGGTTGAGAGGTTCAGGCTTCTGACCTTACCGGTCATGGGAACGACACAGGTGGTAAAAGTTTCAAGCAGATTCCGGGGCAGACCCCGGGTTTCCGGTCCGAAGAGGAGGCCGGACCCGTAGGGAAAATCAGTTATATGGTGGTAGTTTTTTTCAGCTTTGGCGCTTAAGGCGATAATCGGCCGGGGAGCATCGGTGTTGAGGTGCCGCCAGAAGGTGGTAAAATCGTTAAAATTACGATGTTCGGTAATATCGACCTCCGACCAGTAGTCGAGCCCGGCCCGCTTGAGGTAGCGGTCGTCGGTCTTAAAACCTAAAGGGTGAATCAGGTGCAGGGGTAGTTCTGCGGCAGCGCAGAGCCGGGCGATATTGCCGGTATTGGCCGGAATTTCCGGTTCAAAGAGGATGATATGCAGCGGCGGAGAGTCGATCTTCCGGGCGGCTTTACTGATTGATTCACTCATATATTATAACTGTTTTTCCAGGGTTTCGATTTCCTGATTGAGTTTTTCCCATTTATGATAGGCCCAGCTCAGTTTCTCTTCACACTCTTTCTTTTCCGCGGCCTGTTTTTTTATGATCTCGGGCGCGGTCGTGGAGTAGTAGTCGGGGTGGGAGAACATCTGATTGAATTTTTCATTCTCTTTTTCAAGATCTTCACAGAGTTTTTCGGCGGCGCTGCTCTCCTTCTTCAGCGGTCGCAGCAGGCGATTTAGTTGTTTGCGGGCGATCTTGTCCCGGGATTGAGCCGGGTCTCTTTTTTTTGAGCTGTTTTTATCTGGGGGCGGAGCCGCTTTTGCTTCTTTTTCTCTGTTTGCCGACTGAACCTTCGTCTCCCGCATCCGGGTCGGTTTGCTTTTGGCCGGGGCATCACCGCTTAAGTGGTCGCAGCCTAAACGTTCCAGGTATTCGGCGTAGGTGCCGGGATAGAGATCGAAGCCATCGCTTTTCAGCTCCAGAACCCGAGTGGCAAGCCGGTTGACCAGATAGCGGTTGTGGCTGACAAAGATAATTGTGCCTTCAAATTCAACCAGGGCATCGATAAAGGTTTCGATCGACTCCAGATCAAGATGGTTGGTCGGTTCATCCAGAACCAGAACGTTGCCTTTTTTTAAGACCAGCTTGGCAATCACCAGACGGGCGGCCTCTCCGCCGGAAAGCGCGGCGGTGGTTTTGTGAACATCGTCACCGGAAAAGAGCAGATTCCCGAGATGGCCGCGAATTGAGCTGATACTTTCACCCGGACCGTAACTGTAGAGATATTCGTAAGGTGAAGTATTGCCGGGGATCGACTCCTTGTGATCCTGAGAGAAATATTCGGGATAGGTCTCATAACCCCAGATACAACTTCCCTGATCGGCTTCAAGCTCATCCATAATTATCTTTAACAGCGTCGATTTCCCGATCCCGTTGGGGCCGATAACCGCCAGGCGATCACCCCGGTTAAGGGTGAAAGAGACCTCGTTAAGAACTTTTTTCTCGCCATACGCCTTACTCAGGGATTTTACTTCAAGTACGGTCTTGCCGGAGGGCCGGCAGCAGGTGAATCTGATTTTAGGGTGAGCCCGGGAGGAGTAGAGTGGTTTAACCAGATCCTTCTCCATCCGGTTAATCTGTTTCATTTTACTCTGGGCCTGACGGGCTTTGCTCGCCTTGCCCTTGAAACGGGTGACAAAGGTCTGCAACTCGTCCATCTTTTTTTCCGCTTTGTCGGACTCCTGTCGGCGCTGGATATCCTCCAGCTCGCGGGCTTTAAGGTAGTAGTCGTAGTTGCCGGGATAGATTTTGATGGTCTGGTAATCGATGTCGGCAATATGGGTTGAGACCCGATTGATGAAATCACGGTCATGGGAGACGACAATGACTGTTCCTTTATAGTCGATCAGATACTCCTCCAGCCAGCGTACCGACATGATGTCGAGATGGTTGGTCGGTTCATCGAGGAGCAGAACTTCGGGTTGACTGAAGAGGCACTGGGCCAGAAGAACTCTGAGTTTATAACCACCGGATAAAACCTGCATTGGCTGTGAATGATAGATGGTCGCAATTCCCAAACCTTCAAGCATCTGGGATATCCGGCTCTCAGCCTGATAACCGTCGTAATGTTGAATGATTTCCTCAAGTTCAATAATACGTTCAGCCGCGGGTTCAGGTTCGGCTAAAAGCCGCTCTTTTTCGGCAAAAGCGGTGAAAAGTTCCATCTGACCCTTCATGACCACATCAGTCAGCAGGTCATTTTCAAAAGCGAAATGATCCTGATTGAGGGTGCCGACCCGTACCCTGACTGGCAGGGAGATGCTTCCATTATCCGTGCTCTCATGGCCGCAGAGGATGCGGATGAAGGTTGATTTGCCGGCCCCGTTGGGGCCGACAACGCCATAACGGTTGCCGGGGTCAAACTGCAGGCTGACATCGTCAAAAAGAGTCTGTCCGCCATAACTTTTGCTCAGATTGGAAACAGTAATCATAATTATTTTTTTGATCTTTCAGAAATCTTTAAGATTGCAGGTTAGGGCGCAAAAACATTAAGAGCATCGAACGGACGAAGTCATGCAGTTTGAATCTTCGTGTCGCCGATGCCCTTAATGGAGGAAACCTTTGCTAACTAACCAGTCGAAACCGGTTTTCCGGGTCAAGAAAGTTCTTTAACAAACTCTGATAATCTATTGATACCTTTTACTATATTGTCCATAGACGTGGCATAAGAGAGGCGCATATAACCGGGGGATCCGAAAGCTTCACCGGGTACAGCGGCGATCTTGGCTTCATCCAGCAGCAGGGTGCAGAGGGTCAGGGAGGAGTCGATTATTTTTTCCTGGCAGCTCTTTCCGAGTAAACCTTCGACATTGGGAAAGGCATAAAAAGCGCCCTGCGGGTTGAAACAGGTAATCCCCGGGATATCATTTAAGGCTTTGATGATAAAAGCCCGGCGTTCAGCAAATGCGGTCAAAACATTAACTACATAGTCCTGAGGGCCGTTGTAGGCTTCGATTGCCGCCATCTGGGAAATTGAGGTCGGGTTGGAGGTGCTCTGGCTCTGGATCTTGGTCATGGCCGCGATCAAAGGTGCCGGCCCGGCCGTAAAACCGATGCGCCAGCCGGTCATAGAGTATGATTTGGATACACCATTTAAGATGATACAGTGTTTTTTTACTTCCAGACTGATTTCCGCCGGTGAGCGCTGAGCAAAACCGTCATAGGTTATATGCTCATAGATCTCGTCACTGATCAGCAGAATATCATTTTTGACGACTACGGCTGCCAGAGCCTGCAGTTCATCCCAACTGTAGGCTGCACCGGTGGGATTGGAAGGCGAGTTGATAACGACCGCCCGGGTCCTGGGGGTGATCGCTGCCTCCAGTCGGGCCGGTGAGAGTTTGAAATCTTCACTCTGGCTGGTTTCCAGAACTACCGGTACTCCGCCGGCGAGAGAAACCATGGGCGGGTATGAGACCCAGTAGGGTGCGGGAATGATAACCTCATCACCCGGATTAATCAGAGCCTGGGCCAAATTGTAGAATGAGTGCTTACCGCCGCAGGAGACCATGATCTCATTCTCCGTATAGTCGAGATTGTTCTCTCTTTTCAATTTGGCACTGATTGCCTGACGGAGTTGGGGGATGCCGGGAACCGCGGTATAGTTGGTGAAACCGTCTTCGATGGCTTTGATTCCGGCCGCTTTAATATTGTCCGGGGTATCGAAGTCGGGCTCACCGGCACCGAAATTGATGACATCAACTCCTTCAGCCTGCAGGAGTTTAGCCTTAGCGGTAATCGCCAGAGTCGGGGACGGTTTGATCTCTTGCACACGGGATGAAAGGGTAAGCATTTTCTTCTCCGATTTATCAATCTTCATTTTTAATTAAAATAAATCCAGTTCTTACAGTTAAATATCACAGCTTAATCCAGACTGCAATATCAAAAGTTTTATCTTAAACTCGATAAGTTGTTTTCCCGGTACCGGTCAAGGATCGGTTCGATATGGGAATCCGCATAAATGATCAACTGAACCACGCTTACCTTGGGTAGACCGGCCCGAAACAATCCCTCCAATGAAGTAATGGTTTTGGGCCCAGCATAAATAACCGTCGCACATTCCCATAACATCACGAGGCTGCAGTCCTGGTTCAGATAAATTTCCAGCTCAGGATCCTAGGCCAGGTAATTGAGAAAGGAAGAAAACGAAGATCGCCTGGCCCTGCTGCATTTGAAATTTTCGTTGTAGGGGTTGACGGTTTCCTGCAAGGGACCGCAGGACGTGAGGAGGAAAAAGAAAAGGAGGAAACTGTAACGCACTGATGGAGAAAGAATATTCACTGGTCACTCCCACTGGGTTTAGGGTGAATCTTGAAAACAGAGAATACAGACGGCCTGTAATTCTATTTTCTTTTTTCTGGGGGGGATGACCTGAACGGGAAAAACAATGGCAAAAGCAATACGTTCACCTGTGAAGCAGCTTGACTTTACGGTACAATTCGGTTATGCGAATAAGAATCTTAAACAAACATAGATAAAGCCAAACCTGCTGAAAAACAGGGACGGAAAGCCACGGGACTGAACAGTTAGCCGGGTTACCTACAAAAAGGTGACCCGGTTTTTTTATGTGAAAGAGTCGGGTACCCCCCCCTTGCAAGGCATCTTTTTTTAAGCGTCAGTCAGAACGTGATTGCCTGACCGGCATAGAGTTCATTCTATCCGAGGCGTTATGGATCACAAAAAATCACTGTCCCACGCTCAACCATCCGGAGACAACGGCGGCCAAGCACAATCCCGTGCCATCCAGGTTCCTTCCATCTCTTTGCCTAAGGGCGGTGGAGCCATAAAGGGCATTGATGAAAAATTCTCCGTCAATGCCGTCAATGGTACGGCATCATTCAGTATTCCTCTGCCTTTTTCTCCTGCGCGTGCGCTCACTCCATCGCTTAACTTATCTTACAGCTCAGGTGCGGGTAATGGTGTCTTTGGTCTGGGATGGTCTCTCGGGCTTCCCTCTATCAAGCGAAAAACCGATAAAGAACTCCCGAAATATTTTGATGCCATAGATTCCGATGTTTTTCTATTTTCTGGAGCGGAAGATCTGGTTCCGGAATATAAAAAAGATGAGCATGGCAAATTTGTTAAAGAAAATGGTAACTATGTCATTTATAAGAAAGACTCGCCTGATGGTAAATATACTATACGCTTTTACAGACCGAGAATAGAGGGTTTGTTCGCCCGGATCGAACGATGGATATCCAAAACAGACGGTGAGATTAAATGGCGGGTGATTACCAAGGAAAATGTAACAACCCTTTTTGGCTGGAGTAAGAACTCCAGACTCTGTGATCCTCAGGATAAAAGCCGGATTTTTGAGTGGATGCCGGAGTTTGTCTTTGATGATAAAGGCAATTGTGTTCATTATCACTATAAAAATGAAGACAAGAAAGGGTTTGATGCCTCACTGCTTCATAATAAAAACAGAATAGTCGACGGTGAACTGACCTATACTGAATAAGTTAAGATCTTCCCGTACAGTTTTAGAGATTTAGCTCGACGCCATCCCCGGCCTGTAAAGAGCCAGGGGGATGGCGGTCATAGAGCCTCTTAGGGTATAAAGGTTTAACCACAAATCTTTTACCATAAGGAGGGCACTATGACCGCTCAGAAGAAATTAGCACAAAAGAGACTTACATTGCTACAATTAGCAGAAACTCT
>JANTFH010000015.1 GCA_024763535.1 Thermodesulfobacteriota bacterium | reverse complement strand
TTTTGCAATGCGGGCGAAGTGAGTGTTGGAAAAACAGAAATCTTAACGCTTAGCGGAGAAAAGCCGCCACCGGACCCGGATTTACTGTCAGGCTGAAAAGTTACTTTAATTTTTAAGATTCATCTTTACCTGACAATATTTGCGTTAAGAGGTGGTTTTGGACGCAATTGAACAATATAAAAATGTGCTGATAATCCGCATGAGCGCAATCGGTGATGTGGTGCGGACGCTGCCTGCGGTTAATGCCTGGCGTAAACAGTTTCCGGCAACCCGTTTTACGTGGCTGGTGGAACCGGCGGCGGCCTCGGTGCTGCAGGGGCATGCGGCGATCGATAAGGTGCTGATTTTTGAGCGGGGGCTGTTTGGTGATTTTCGGCGGTCTCCCGGAAATATAGTTCGGGCCCTGCTTTCGTTAAGCAATCTGATCAGTGATCTGCGGCGGGAAAAATTCGACCTGGTCGTCGATTTTCACGGAATTTTCAAGAGCGCCTTATTTGCCCGTTTGAGCGGCGCCCGGGAACGGGTCGGTTTTGCCCGGCCTGAAGCCAAAGAGGGCGGCACCATATTCTACACGCATCAGTTTAAACCCGTAAGTCGTGAGCTTAACCGGGTTGCCCGGGCTTTGGACTTGGTAGAATATCTGGGGGTGAAAGTCTCGGATTCGGTCGCCTACCGGCTTCCGGTTCGGGCTCTTAACCGGGAGCGGGCTTATGCCACGATGGAGTGCCTGTCGGAGCTTCCGGGACGCGGCCCGTTGATCGCGCTGCACCCCGGCAGCAGCCGCAAGACTGCTTATAAACGCTGGCACCAGAACGGCTATGTCGGCCTGATTAACGCTCTCGTGGAAAAACATGACGCCCGAATCATTCTGACTTGGGGCCCGGGAGAGCGGGAGACGGTCGAGCTGATTGCCGGCCACGTGCGGGTGCCGGTGGTGGTGGCGAAAAAGACCACCTCGCTGCTTGACCTGGCGGCTCTTTTTGCGGCCTGTGATCTTTTTATCGGCGGGGATACCGGGCCGGCGCACCTGGCGGTGGCGATGCAGACTCCGGTGGTTGTGATCTTCGGTCCCACCCATCCTAAGGTCAATGCCCCTTACGGTGTGCCCAATCGGATCGTTCGTTATTCTCTGCCTTGCAGCCCCTGTCGGAAACGTTCCTGCAAAAGCCGACTCTGTCTTGAGGCGATCGGCGGGCGGCGGGTTCTGGCGGCGGTCGAGGAACTTCTGCTCTGAGACTGTCCTTGAAAAGTTGAAAAGTTTGCGCAAATTTTTTATTCTCTACAACAGGAGGTAGTGGTATATGGAATCGGAAGTGCAAGAGAAGAAGAAAGTATTTGTGCTTGATACCAATGTCATCCTGCATGACAGTGATTCATTCCAGCATTTTGCCGAGAATGATGTTATCATTCCGATTACGGTGCTTGAAGAACTTGATAATTTCAAGCGCGGCAATGAAATCATCAATTACCATGCCCGCCAGTTCGTGCGTCTGCTGGATGAACTCTGCGGTGACTCGATCTTTAACAGCGGTATCTCTTTAGGCCCCGGCCGCGGTAAAATCAGTATTCGCCTGGAAGAGGAGATGGCACCAGAAATCAAGGCGAGCTTCAGTCCGGTAAAAAAGGATCACCGGATTCTCAATATCGCTTATGTTCTCAGCCTGCAGGATAGAAACCGCAAGGTCATACTGGTCACCAAGGATGTCAATCTGCGTATGAAAGCCAAGGCGGTCGGGCTGCAGGCGGAAGATTATACCAGTGACCATATTGAGGATGTTAAAGCTCTCTACACCGGCACCCGAACCCTTGATGTGTCCACGGATGAACTGGTTGATCGCCTGTATGGGGATGATGAGGGCCTGCCGCTTAGTGAACTGCCGCTGGAAAAAGCCCTGCTGCCGAATGAGTATGTGATTGTCCGTTCCGCAACGAAATCGGCTCTGGCCGTACGTGACAGTGAGCGGGAAGTCATCAGCCGGGTGGAAAAGAGAGCGGTCTCCGGCATTCTTCCCCGTAATGCCGAGCAGACGTTCGCCTTAAATGCCCTGCTTAATCCTGATATCCCTCTGGTTACTATCTCCGGCAAGGCCGGTACCGGTAAAACCCTGCTGGCTCTGGCGGCGGGACTGGAACAGCGCAGCCGTTACCGGCAGATCTATCTGGCCCGGCCGATTGTGCCCTTAAGCAATAAGGATATCGGTTATCTGCCGGGGGATATAAGCTCCAAGATTTCACCCTACACGCAGCCGCTTTTCGACAACCTAGGGGTGATTCAGTCACATAACCGTGAGGGTAAAAACGCACCCCATTTTCGTGACCTTCTGGAAGATGAGAAGCTGGTGATCTCCGCGCTCTCCTATATCCGCGGACGCAGTCTGGTCAAGATCTTCTTTATCGTTGACGAGGCTCAGAATCTGACCCCGCACGAGGTTAAAACGATCGTCACCCGGGCCGGAGAGAATACCAAAATTGTCTTTACCGGCGATATCTTTCAGATCGATCATCCCTATCTTGATATCCACTCCAACGGTTTAAGCCATATTATCGCCAAGATGCAGGGGGAAAAACTCTACGCCCATATCAATCTGGAGAAGGGGGAGCGTTCGGATCTGGCCGATCTGGCGAGTAATTTACTCTAGCAAGGGTGCCGGGGCTGAGTTCTGCTTCGGCAATGCGAATGAAACCATAAATAATTAAAAGGGTGTCTTGAAAAAAGTAATCTTTCGGGACACCCTGAAGCGTGAAGAGTTAATATTATGCGGAATAAAAGTGAGCAAGTCAGACTCTCAACCATGTCGGCGGCATCCGGGTGAGCCGCCAAGATCGGTCCGTCGGAACTGGCGGACGTGCTTGAGGGTTTGCAGCTACCGGTGGATGAACGCCTGCTGGTCGGTTTTGAGGGTGGCGATGACGCCGGGGTTTTTCGCCTCAATGATGAGACGGCCCTGGTGCAGACGGTCGATTTTTTTACGCCGATGGTCGATGATCCCTATAAATTCGGTCAGATCGCGGCGGCCAATGCTTTCAGTGATGTCTACGCTATGGGCGGGGTGCCGCTGACAGCGATGAATCTGGTGGCCTTTCCCATAAATTGTCTGGATGCCGATATCTTGAAACAGATATTGGCCGGCGGTCTGGATAAGATTGCCGAAGCCGGGGCGGTTCTGGCCGGGGGGCACAGTATTGATGACCCGGAGATTAAATACGGGCTTTCGGTTACCGGTGAGATTCACCCCGATAAAATCTGGCGTAATCAGGGGGCCCGGCCGGATGATCTGCTGCTTTTGACCAAGCCTCTGGGCAACGGTATTTTAGCGACCGCCCTGAAAGCCGATTTTGTCAAGGAAACTGAAATCGGGCCGGCCCTGGAGTGGATGATCAAGCTTAATCAGCTGCCGCCGGAGTCGGCTGAGGGCGGCTGGCGGCAGACGGTGCATGCCTGTACCGATGTTACCGGCTTCGGTTTTATCGGTCACTTAAGCGAGATGGTGGCTGATGATAAAGTCGGGGTTACGGTGGAGATGAGTCAGGTGCCGTTTCTGGATCAGGCCGAGGAGATGTGCAGTCAAGGTCTCTTTCCCGCCGGCGGTCATCGCAACCGGGATTTTTTCGGTTTTCGTCTGTTAGGTGAGGATCTGGCCGACCCGATCCTGCGGGATCTGCTCTTTGATCCCCAGACCTCGGGCGGCCTGCTGCTGGCGGTGGCGCCGGACGCGGCGGTCGAAGTAATTCGCGCCTTTAATACGATCGGTTCAGGCTGCTGGCCGGTGGGCCGTTTTCATAAGATAAATCCCGGCCGGATTATGCTGTTGTGATCCCGGCTGCAGACAAAGAACAACCTGGTCCCGCTGCCGGTCCGGCCGGCGCTTTGAGCCCCGGAGTTGAAATTCCTGAGCTGCTGGCCCCGGTCGGGAGCTTTGAGACTTTTATGGCTGCTTTAGACGGCGGGGCTGATGCCGTCTATCTCGGTCTGAAGAAGTTTTCCGCCCGGGCCCGGGCGGAAAACTTTACCCTGGCCGATCTTCAATTGATGACCCTTTACGCCCATCAGCGCCGGGTTAAAATCTACGTTGCCTTAAACACCCTGATCCGCAATGACGAGCTGGCCGAGATTTACCGGACCTTGAACGAACTGCTTCGCATCCGGGTTGACGCGGTCATCGTTCAGGATCTGGGTCTGGTCAATATCCTGACGCGTGATTTCCCCGACCTTAAAATTCATCTCTCAACCCAGCTTGCCATTCATAATCGGGCCGGGATTGAACTGTTGGCGGATAAGGGTTGTAAACGGGTGGTTTTAGGGCGTGAACTCTCGCTCGAGGAGATCCGCCGGGCAGCCCGGCAGAGCCCGCTTGAACTTGAACTTTTTGTTTACGGGGCCCTCTGTGTTTCGGTTGCCGGTCTCTGTCAGTTCAGCAGTTTTTTCGGCGGCCAGAGTGCCAACCGGGGCCGCTGCAGTCAACCCTGCCGCCGCCCTTATCGTTATGCCGGTAAGGAGGGCTATTTTTTTTCTCCGGCCGATTTTAACGCGCTCGAATTCTTGCCGGAGCTTATTGCCTCAGGGATTACCTCCTGTAAAATCGAGGGCCGGATGAAGGGCTCTCAGTATGTAAAAACGGTGGTTTCAGTTTTTCGCAGGGCTCTGGATGAGATCAAAAAGAGCGGTAATCTGGCCCCGGAAACCCTCAAAGCCTGTAAAAATGAGCTCAAAGAAGCCTATGCCCGGCCGACAACCCCGGCCAATCTTTCGGGCCGCTACCCGGCGACGATTATTGAACCGCAGCGGGCCGCAACTATCGGGGTGGTGATCGGCAAAATCCGCCGTGTATCCCGGGAAGATCGTCGAAAAAAAGCAAAAAGCGGAACCCTGTGGCGGGTTATTCTGCGCTCAAGCCGCTCCCTGTCGGCGGGTGACCGCCTGAAGGTTGTCCGCCAGGGTAAGGATGGGCGGGATAACTCTTTGACCTTGAAAGAGGGTGATTTTAAGCTGGAAAAACGGCGGGCCGGAAAAGGCGCGGGCAATATCTTTTCTCTGGATCTGCCGTTTGCCTGCCGGGTCGGCGACCTCCTGGTAAAGGTCGGCAACCGGGACAGTTACGGCCGCCGGGGCAGCATTCGTATTCGCCGCGATCTGGAGATGGCGGTGGCCGGAATACGTGATGAAGAGATCCGTGAATCGGCTCCGGTGACCTACCGCCCGGCCCGCTGGCGCGCTTTGCCCGGGAGTGACGGTACCGGCCCGGAGCAGGGGCCGGCGTCTCCGGAAAAATGGTTAATTAAACTGGCTGATTTTAATACGGCCCGACCCTTTCTCAAGCGGCGCGGCAGCGGGGTCGCGCTGGAGTTGAACGGTCGGGTTAAAGCCGCGGTTTTACATCGTGAAGCCGATCTTTTCCGCCGCTATCCCAAATTAGAGTGGTCACTCCCGCCGCTTACTTATCCGGGCCGGGAACACTCCTTGTGTGAGGTTATACAACGGCTTGCCGGGGCCGGTTTCCGGCGTTTTCATCTTAATGGCCTGGATCAGATGGCTCTCTTTAACTCCCTCGCTGTGGACACTGCCGAATTCAGCCTGGCGACCGGGCCATATCTCCATGCCGTCAATCAGGCGGCTTTAAGTTTCTATGCTGAACACGGTTTTTCCACTCTGCATCTGAGTTTGGAACTGGATGAAAGTCTGATCAATACTCTTCGAGCCTTGCCGAAAACCTCTTTAAGCCTTACCGTATTCAGTTTTATACCGCTTCTGATTACCCGGGTGCCTCTGGCACTGGAGCGCCGCGGAAAAACCTTTCTCTCCAGTCGGAAAGAAGAGATTATTGCCCTTAAACGTGACGGCCTGACGGTTTTAACCTCCGCTATACCGTTTTCTCTGCTGGATCAGCTTAAATCCCTGCGTAATCATGATATTCGCTATAAAATTATCGATCTGACCTATGCTCCCGAGAGTTTTGATCCGGGTCGCTTTCGTCATCCGCAACGTTTTCGCATCGATGATTTAGTTACATCCTCATATAATTTCAGTCGTGATTTCAGATGATTTTCAGTCTCCTGTTTTTCACTTGATTTCACCGGGGTAAACTGTTATTCAGCGGGCAAATTTGTGAGTTGTCCGAATTTTTTTAATAAACTTTTTCGTAATTATTCAGCAACCTCCTCAAACCGTCTCGATTCGGGGACAGAATTCAATTCTGTCCCCGTGTGAAACAGGGCGAAGCAAAGTTCGATACCATTTGCTATAGCTCTATGATATTCGGCTGAAAAGTTACACTATTTTTTAGGATATAATTTATGGAAATACTACATAGTGCGGTAAACTGGATTGTCCATATCGTCGGCCACTGGGGCTATGTTGGAATTGTGATTATGATGTTTCTGGAGTCATCATTTTTCCCTTTTCCCAGTGAAGTCGTAATTCCTCCGGCCGGCTATCTTGCCGCCCGGGGGGATATGTCTCTGCCGCTGGTGATCCTGTCCGGGATTGCCGGCAGTATCTTTGGCGCCCTTTTCAACTATCTCCTGGCGGCCACCTGGGGGCGCTCATTTTTTATGAAATATGGCCGTTATGTATTGATCAGTGAAAAGAGTTTGAATCGGGCGGATCAGTTTTTTGCTGATCACGGGCATATCTCAACCTTTGTCGGGAGGCTGCTGCCCGGAATCCGGCAGTATGTCAGCCTGCCGGCCGGAATTGCCCGGATGAATCTGCCGCTTTTTACTTTGTTTACCGGGCTGGGTGCCGGTATCTGGGTGGTAATTCTGGCTCTGGTCGGCTATTTTATCGGCAACAATCAGGAGTTGGTTGGCCGCTATCTGCACCAGATTGTTCTGGTCACGATCGCTTTTGCCGTCATTCTGGTTGCCGTTTACGTCTTTTATCATCGCCGGTGCCGCTCCCGGCAGGTCTGATTTACAAACTTCGATTCAAACCCGGTTCCGGCAAACCGACATCAGGATATCGGGTGCGGATCAGCTGCTGCCGGACTTAAACTGCTTCCAGACCCTCAGTGAGAGCTCGATATCCTTCTGTTTTGCCGTCATCAGCAGAACCCCGGCGGTTATAAAAATAAAGTTTGGCAAAATCATGAAGATTATCGCCAGAGAGGGTTTCCAGTCGACCAGATAGCCAACAAACAAACTCGTCAGGTGGTAACTTAAAAGGATTCCGAGGCCGAAGATAAAACCTCGCGAGCGGGCCCCGCTGCGGGCCGGCCGGAGTACCAGGGCCAGACCCAGGAGAGCGAAAGCGAAACAGGAGAAAGGCTGAGTGAAGCGTTCATAAAGTTGGGTTATAGCTCCGATCGGAATCTCTCCCTGTTTTTTTCGTTGAGCTATTTTATTTATAAGTTCGGAATTAGTTCTGGACTTGTTCTTCATGCCGACATGTGATTTTTCCCCAAGTAACGTTGCGATGGCAAAGTTAACCCTGTATTGCGAGAAATCGGTTATCCGGTAACTCTCCTTAGTCTGATCGTACTCATGGATGGTTCCGTCCGTAAGCTGCAGAGAGAGAGTCGAGGTGCGTTTGTCGCTGACCAGTTTTCCTGTTGAAGCGGTAATTGTCTGCGGTTTATCGGCAGCCCGGCGGTCTTCAATAAAGATAGAGGTCAAACGGCCGCTTTTACGATCAATCCCCCCAAGGTAGATAGTCATGTTCGGGAAGCTCAGGTTGAGAGCCTGCGGTTTAAGCGCCAGGGTCACTTTATCCTGGAGAATGGCGAAGGTAACTTTTCGTACCTGACGTATCCCCCAGGGCGCCAGCCAGGCGCTCATCAACATGGTCAGCAGGGTGCAGGCCGCTGCCATCTGCAGTACTGGGGTCAGCATTTGGTACGGTGAGATACCGGCCGCCTGCAGGGCGATGACTTCGCTGTCACCGACCATACGACCGATTCCTGCCAGAATCGCGAAAAAAAAAGCCAGCGGCAGAGCCATGGTCAACATCTGCGGAATCATGGCCAGAATCAGACTGATGACATCCCAAACCCGGACCCCTTCAGATACCACCATGCTGACGATCTTGAAAAGCTGGCCTAAGAGGAGAATAAAAACCACCACCAGAAGAGCGTAAAAAAAAGGCAGTATAATTTCCCGTCGGAGGTAGTTGCTGATAAGTGACATTTGCGTGAGTCAGCCTTGATCGGTTAATGTGTCCGGCTTAAAGATTTATTTTAGAAAAAATTAAGCACTGATTTTCGCAGGAACTTAGAAAATCAGCAACAGTAGCCAGGTTAGTGCCGCCAGAATCAGGGCGATCATGACGGCGGCCGAAGCGACATCTTTGGCCCGGCCGGAGAGCTCATGCGGCTCGCTGCCGATCCGGTCGACTACAGCTTCAATGGCGGAGTTCATAAGTTCGGTAAGTAAAACGATCAGCCAGCTGCCGATCAACAGAACCTTCTCGACCCCGCCATTGCCCAGCCCCAGAGCGAGAGGGATAACGAGCAGGAGAGTGTAGGATTCAAGACGGAAAGCCTGTTCATTTTTGAAAGCTGCCTGTAAACCCTTAAGGGAATATCCGGTAGCCCGGTGCAGGCGGGTACCAAGAGATTGCAGGTCCTCTGTAAACTCTTTCTTATTCATATTCATAATCTCGTCCTAATGCGGGAATTAGTTCCGCAATCCAAAGGGCCGGAATCCGCAGCCAAGGACACTCCCGGGGCCGCAGACAGGTGCTCTTGTCAGGTTTTTGCTGATATACGTTAAAGTTGGAGATCTTCAAACTGGTTGCGGTGGCCGATAGTCACCAGAATATCACCGGCAACCAGCTCTTTGTCAGGGGGCGGAATAAATATCGGATCACCGCCCGCGACCGGCCGGATCGCGATTACCAGAATTTTTTTACGGTTGCTGAGATCGAGCTGGCGCAGGGTGTAGCCGGCACTGCGCCTGATAGTCAACTCTTGAATGATCAGGTCTTTGTCAAAAGGCAGGTAGTCGACAAAGCCGGGATGGGTAAGCCGATCCGCCAGCTGTTTGGCGGCCAGATCCTCCGGGATAACAACGCGGTCGGCGCCGATTTTTTCCAATAACTTTTGATGGTCGGAGTTGCGCGCCTTAACCCAGACATTTTTAACCTCAAGTTCTTTAAGAAACATCGAAATCATGGCACTGGCGGATACTGAATCGCCGACACTGACCATTACGTACTCGAGTTCCCCGATTCCGGTCTGTTCCAGAACCTCTTTCTCCCGGGCATCTGCCAGAAATACTTGTGTGAGGTTGTCCTGGGCTTGTTTGATATGGGCCGGATTGCTGTCAAGCCCCAAGACTTCGTGACCGAAGGCCATCAGCTCCTCAGCAAAATGCCGACCAAATTTACCGAGGCCGATAACTCCTACCTGTAGTCTCTTTTTTGGCATAAATTCTCCATCAGCCGATAAGCAGACGCTCTTCCGGCCACTTAAAAAGCTCTTTTTCCTGATAACTCTGGATGGCGGTAATCAGGATTATCGGCCCGAGACGGCCGCTGAACATCAGTATTACGACAATTATTTTACCGATTGCGGTCAGTTTGGTGGTCAGCCCCAGAGTCAGGCCGACCGTACCGAAAGCCGAGACGGTTTCAAAGAGGATCTTCAATTCAAGGTCACGGCTCTGGGGGTGCGGCACCAGCCCCCCCTCAGTAATGTTGAGCAGAAAAGCCGCCGAAAAAACAATAACTACTGAAAAAAACAGCAGAACCAGAGCCTCATGCATGATCTTGCGATCAACCGCAAAACGACCGATAACCGGTTGTGAACGACCTCTGATATGGGCCATGAGAAAGGCGACCAGAACCCTGAAAGTACCGACTTTGAGGCCGCCGGCACAGGAGCCGGAGCCGCCGCCGATAAACATCAGGATTATCATCAGATAGAGTGAAACATTGGTCATTTGATTAAGGTCTAAGGTGTTGAAGCCGGCGGTGCGGCAGGTTACCGATTGGAAAAGCCCGGCAAGGATGGTGACGGCCCGTCCGGTCTCGGGCCGGGTAGCGAAATATTCAAAGAAAGAGATCCCGGCTCCACCCACCAGAATTAGAACGATTGTCGTTGAAATGACAATCTTGCTGTACCAGCTCAGGCAGGATTTCGAGGGCACGGGGGGGTAATCGGATGGCGTATGAAACCAGCGGCGCCGCCAGCGCTTTAACGTATTTCCCAGACAGCCGTTAAGTTCAACTACAACCGAGAAACCGAGGCCGCCGCCGATAATCAGAGCCATAATTACCAGATTAACACCCCAATCCGCACGCCAGTGTGAGAGACTGTCGTTGTAGAGAGAGAAACCGGCGTTGCAGAAAGCGGATATGGCATGAAAAAGAGCGGCAAAAAAGGTGAAATCATGCGGGGCCGCAAAATGCAGGGCAATTGCTCCGAAAATTTCGATTATTAGCGTCCAGAGAATGATCTTTTTTAAGAGCTGGCCGAAAGGCAGGTTGTGATTATGCTGGAGTCCCTGACCGGTGACAAAGCGGTCGTTCATAGCCACCTTCTGACGGATCAGAAGGTAGATCAGGGCGGCGTAAGTCATTATGCCGATGCCACCCAGCTGGATCAGCAGGAGGATAACACTCTGCCCGAAAAGCGAGTAGGTAGTGCCCGTATCCAGGGTCGTCAGGCCGGTTACGCAGGTTGCCGAAGTTGCGGTGAAGAGGGCGTCAAGCCAGGAGATCGAGGCTCCGGCCAGCGCCTCCCGGCTGTGAAGCAGAAGGGTGCCAATGGATATCGTTCCTCCGAAAAGCAGAATCGGCAGGGTGATCGGAGTAATCTTGAAATGGCTGTTTTTCATATCTGGAATTATATGGGTTGCTCTTAAAGAATATCGGGGAGCATCCTAGAGGGAATGCCGGTTTTTGTCAAGTCAGCGACCGGTTTGTTTCGTTATTCCGGAACTTTTCCGGCTCCGTGCGGGTTATATGACCCACTTTATCTTTTTGCTCTAAAATTAATTTGCCGCTCCTTTTTTCGTGAGTGAAAAAAAATTTCTTCTGACCCCTTGATTTTTGATTAAGCCGTGAGTATATTCCCACCTGTTAGCACTCACACGCAAAGAGTGCTAAGTGAATAAAGGTGTCAGTCAGGCCGTCTGCGAGTTGGCGGTTTTGTACTTAAGTCAAACGTAAATCTTAAAAAAAACAGTTATCAGGAGGAACAACGATGAATATCAGACCTTTACAGGATCGGATCATTGTCAAACGACTCGAAGAAGAAGAGAAAACCGCTGGCGGAATTATCATTCCCGATGCCGCTAAAGAGAAACCGATGCAGGGCGAAGTTGTTGCTGCCGGCAAAGGTAAAGTAAATGAGGATGGCAAGGTTAATCCTCTGGACGTTAAAGTCGGCGACAAAATTCTGTTCGGCAAATATGCCGGAACTGAAGTGAAACTTGACGGCGAAGATTATCTTATCATGCGTGAGGATGACGTTCTCGGCGTACTCGCTTAGGTTTGCATTGTAATAATTAAAATTTTTGTTTGGAGGTTTGTAAAATGGCTGGAAAAGAGATTAAATTTGATCAGGAAGCGCGTCAGGCGATTCTGAACGGGATCAATGTTTTGGCTGATGCGGTCAAGGTTACTTTGGGACCTAAAGGTCGCAACGTTGTTATTGACAAGTCTTTCGGTTCACCGACGATCACCAAGGATGGTGTTTCGGTTGCCAAAGAGATTGAACTCGAAGATAAGTGTGAGAATATCGGGGCTCAGCTGGTTAAGGAAGTTGCCAGTAAGACCAGTGATGTTGCCGGTGACGGTACCACCACGGCGACGGTTTTAGCCCAGGCAATCTATCGTGAAGGAGCCAAAATGGTTGCCGCCGGCGCCAACCCGATGGAACTGAAGCGCGGTATTGATCTGGCAACGGAAAAACTGGTTGATGCTCTGCAGGGTCTTTCCAAACCGACCGCAACTCATCGTGATATCGCCCAGGTCGGCATTATCTCCGCCAATGGTGACGATACCATCGGTAACATCATTGCCGAAGCGATGGACAAAGTCGGTAAAGAGGGGGTCATCACGGTTGAGGAAGCCAAATCAATGGATACCTCACTTGACGTGGTTGAAGGTATGCAGTTTGACCGGGGATATCTCTCTCCTTACTTTGCTACCGACATGGAGAAAATGACGGCTGATCTGGAAAATCCTTATGTTCTGATTCACGACAAAAAGATCAGCAACATGAAAGATCTGCTGCCGATCCTGGAACAGATTGCTAAAACCAGCCGTCCTTTTCTGCTGATTGCCGAAGATGTTGACGGTGAAGCTCTGGCAACTCTGGTAGTTAACAAACTGCGTGGTACCTTGAACTGTGTTGCGGTTAAAGCTCCCGGTTTCGGAGACCGTCGTAAAGCGATGCTCGAAGATATCGCGATTCTGACCGGTGGTCAGGTTATCTCTGAAGAGATCGGTCTGAAACTTGAGTCGGCTTCCCTGGAGGATCTGGGTCAGGCCAAACGCATCAATATCGACAAAGATAATACCACGATCGTTGATGGTCACGGCTCTCAGGATATGATCCAGGGCCGGGTTAAACAGATCCGGGCTCAGGTTGAAGAGACCAGTTCTGATTATGATAAAGAGAAACTTCAGGAGCGTCTCGCCAAATTGATTGGCGGCGTGGCCGTGATTAATGTCGGGGCGGCAACCGAGACCGAGATGAAAGAGAAGAAAGACCGGGTTGAGGATGCTTTGAATGCTACCCGTGCCGCAGTTGAAGAGGGTATTGTTCCCGGCGGCGGTGTGGCTCTGCTCCGTTCCAACTCCTGTCTGGATGATCTTGAAGGTCTTACTCACGATGAGCAGATGGGCGTCAATATTGTCCGTCGCGCTATCGAAGAGCCTCTGCGTCAGATCGTCAACAACGCCGGCCAGGAAGGTTCGGTTGTGGTTGCGCGTCTGAAGAAAGAGGAAGGTGCTTTCGGTTTCAATGCGGCTACCGGTGAGTATGTCGATATGGTTGAAGCCGGGATTATTGATCCGACCAAGGTAACCCGTACAGCTCTGCAGAATGCCTGCAGCATCTCCGGCCTGATGATCACCACGGAAGCGATGATCGTTGATAAACCGGAACCGGCCGGCGCGGCCGCGGGTGGCGGAATGCCTGCCGGAATGCCTGGCGGCATGGGCGGCATGGGCGGCATGGGCGGCATGATGTAAATTGATTGAAACTTACGTTTAACCGGTCATAACCCGATTATGATGACAAAAAAACCCGCCGGCGATTAATTTGCCGGCGGGTTTTTTTATGGGTTCAGGCCTGACTTATGGGCGTTTTTTCTTCTGCCTGTGCAGAATTACGTCTCTATTTTTTATACCACTTGCCTTGATTATTTTGCAGCCAGGTGCCGGCGGCAGCGCGGTCGACGATCTGGGCGGCGCGGCGTTGGCCGACATTTTCCGGGCTGACCTGCTGTTGCCTGGCGATGGCGTTATAGACGGTTCGACGATCCTGATTTTCGGCGGCAATGAGTTTTGCGGCGGCATCGTCCTGTCGGCGTAATTCAAGAAACCCACGGTTATCTTCGCCGATAATACCTTCAGCTTTCAAGTTTATAATCTGCGGCAGCCGGGCTTTCATACGCTCTTTCAGAGATGCGGCCGGAGCGTTGCCGGGAATAATCAAAGCGCTGATGATCAGGATTAAGAGTATGCTCGGGAGATATTTGTTTTTCATAGTTTAACCTTCCTTCCTTTGGCTTCAGTTGAGATGTTTACAACTTTACATAAAAGTTTAGAGTAAGTTTTAGGCTTCTCGATTTATCTGAACAAGCTCTATTTGTCAGTTGCCGGCTTGGTTGCCGGGCTACTACCGTTTTTGCTGCCTTCGGCGGCATCAAGATCGCCGAAAAAATTATCCAGAGCCCGGTCAACTTTGACATTGACATCGATGGTGATATGAATCGGTTTGACTTCGACCGGAGCCACCTTTACTTCATGTTTGGTGTTGCAGCCGCAGAACAAGATGAGGATTGTCAGCGACAGCAAAATATTCAGGTATAAAAATTTTCTGGACAAAAGATTTTCCTCCCGGTTTGGTGGTTGACTTTTCTTTCGTGCTCTTAGCCGGTTAATTGGTCAAGGTTGAGAGATCCTTATAGCGCAAAATATGATTCAAGGGAAAGCGTAAATTAATATCAAGTCGGATTCCCTGGAAATGTGAGCCCGGGCCGGAGCCGGTTATCCGGGCGAAACCGCCGAGCTCTTTTTTGTAGACAAAGGGTAAGGGGAGATTAGGTTTGCCGTCAAATTTAAGGTTGAGAAAAAGTTCATCGTTTTGGGAATTAAGTTTTAATTTGGCCCATTTGTATTGATAGTCTTTAAGGGCTTCGCGGGCAAGGTCAAGTTGCGCAAATTGCGGGCTGTTGATCGGAATGCCGGTAGTTAAAGCAGTGTCGCTTTTGAGCTTGATATTGCCCGGCTGATTCGGAGTTGAATAGAGAAAACCGTCGGTGAACGTAATTTTGCCTTTATTTAACGTGATCGGGATGCGGCCGTTAACCGAACCCTGGCCCCGGGCTTCAATCTGGCCTAACTGTTTTAGGAGTTCGGTTAATTTGAGGCGGTCGCAATAGAGGGTTGACTGATAGCGATCAAGCCGCGGCGAGATGCGCAGAGCCTGAGTTTCGACATTGCCGCCGCACCAGCCGATTTTACTCTTTTCCAGGAGCAGGGTTTGATCCCTTTCAATCTGAAAAAAGAAAACTCCATCTTTGCAACTGAGATTACCCGCTTTAAGCCTGGCAAAGGTAAAGGTTTGCTCAGGGGCGCTGTAGAGAGAGGGCAGATCGGGGAATTTAAGCCGGCCGTTAATGTCGCTGCAGGTAATATTTTTTTCCGGATCGTAAAAACGGGCGTGATCGAGGTTTAGGGTTAATTCGCCGTGCAGTTTATTGCCATCATCGGCGCCATAGTTAAGCTTTCCGGCGGCACTGAAAGTACCGTTAATGGTACTCCTGCCGGCAGCGGGAAAAAATTTTCCTAAAACAATTGGTTGCGTCGGTTTGTACCCGGGGATGGTCAAAAGAGCATCCGCTTGAAAACCGCCGCTGGGCTTGATTTTACATTCTCCCTCGGTGATAAGTTTTAACCCTTTTATAACCCTGCCGGTGCAGCTGCCCTTGAACTTGAATTTTTCTCCTTGTTGCCGGAAAGAAGTTTCGATCCGGCCAATGTCAGTTTGTTTGTATATAAGTCGGCGACAGGTCAAATTCCCCCGGGCTGCACTTAGCGGCAGGAATGAATTGTCCACGTCAGAAGATTTTATTTCCGTCCGGCCCGTGGTTTTAATCGTCGGACATCGCCAAAGGCTGCCGGAATTATTTATGACGGTCTGTTTGAGTGCAATTTGCCAGCTTAGTTGTTTTGGGTCTCCTTTTTGTCCTTTCACCGCAATTTTTATATCCGGAGAGTGACCGGATATTGATAACTTGTCGTTGTGAATATGCCACTTTTCCCTGTCTGCGGGACTTGTCAGAGAGATATTGTAATTGCCGGTTTGATCAAAGTCGGCCGCGAACTGCCATTTTTTTATGAACGGTTTGAGGGTGAGGCCACTTTCCGGATTATATCCCGCCAGTTTACTGCTCCAGTAACCTACTAAACGGTTTCCATCAGGTTTTTGTTTGTAAGAAATATCAAGCCCGGTAATCGTCGGAGAAAATGGTGCCGCCAGCGCGAGATGATTAAGCTGCAAACGCCAGGGGGCGTTGAGATCATCTTTATTGAGGGTCAGAATGGTATTTGGGTCCGCACCGGCGAGAGAACGTGAGTTATCAATGCGAAAACTATTGAACCTCAGTTCGCCCTGTTGCCATTCTATCCGGCTCTTGAAATTTTTAAGTTTAAGAGATGTGAGGTTGAGTTCGGCTGCGGCTTTGAGGCCGATCCGGCCATTCAGGCTGAATCCCGGAATTTTACTCCAGAGATCAGCAAAATTAAGCAGCTCGATTTTGTCGCCCTCTAATTCGAGATGCAGCCGGGCGTTTTCATTTAACGTGGCTGTGAATTTAAGTGAGATTTGGGTGCCGCGTGGATTGAGTCGCAGGGTTCCGGCAATCCGGGTCGTTGTCGACTGCGGCATGGTTGATTTTTTAAGAGTGCAGGAGAAAGGAATTATGAATTCCTGTTTATCGGTTTTAAGCAGCAGAACTGAGTGTTTGACTGTCAGTATGTTACAGGGCGGGATCAGCTGCCGGGGTCTAATTGGTGAATCTTTTTCAGTGGCTTTGCTGTCGGTATCTTGCGGCGGTGTCTGCCGGGCAAATCCGGGGAAGCTAATTTTGTTGTTATTGATGATGCTTCTTATGCTTACTCCGCTTAAAATGACCTGCTCAAGTACACCTTTGGCAACTGTTTTCGGCCCATAGATAAGCCGGATCCGTTCAATCGTTAAACCCGGTTTCGGGCCGGGACCCAGATGCAACGGCCCGGCGCTGGTTTCGGTTACTCCCAAATGGTCGACGCGACAGTCAAAATCCGCATAGCCCAGCTGCTGCGCCAGCTGCGGCAACATCCAGGATTCAAGCAGAGTCGGGAGAATTAAAAGAGCAAGTCCACCCAGACAAACAGTCACCGCCAGAGCAATGCAGCAGGTCCGAACTATCCGGCGGAATGTTATCATTCTCAATATACCTTAAAATCTCAGGCCTGTACCTGAATGTCAAGTATACCCGCAAATTAGAGTTGATTCACTCTTCTTGAATTCAACCCGTAAATTCAATAACAGTAACTTTTGGCAGCACTCATTCGCAATTGATTAAGTTTAATTCCCAAACGGTTGAGCTTTTGACCCTTGTATCTGTTCAGGAGTCTGTTGCCGGGCTCGAGTTCGGGGTCGGCAGAGGCCAGTCCCGGGCCAGGTGTCCCTGGGCATCCTGGCGAAAGGGAATCCAGGCAAGGCCGAAGATATCCAATGTAATGTCAGTGCTTTTAGGTTTTATTCGGATTTCATGCAAGGGTTCGGTCTCGGCATCGTAAGAGAACTCAATTTTTTCGATATCCTCCTGCATGCGGGTGTCGAGTTCATCAAGTTGTACGCTGATTGATTCCACCCTTTTCCGGGCTCGGGAAACATCCATCTCCTCCAGAATTGTTTGCGGCGGGGGTGAGAAGTTACGCAGGATGCTGATCGGCAATCCGGCATTGCTGCCCGGAGTATAGATAACGCACTCGGCCGCATTTCGCAGGCGGCCTATACGTTCGGGGCTCTGGTCCCAGTCAGCCAGACCTTTACTCCAGCCTTGCGCCTGTTTGGCGGCGTAGTCATCCGGAGTCAGGCCTTTGGTAAGGGCATCCTGTTCATTGATCCAGGGGCGGAAATCTTCGGCTCTTAGTTCGGGAAAGGTCAGGGAGAGATTAGTGAGATCTCCCTTGGGATCAATGGCGATAACCGGAATATTGTCTATCAGGGCCTCTTCCAGCAGACCTACACCCAGACCGGTTTTACCGCTGCCGGTCATGCCGATGATTACGGCGTGGGTGTTGATATCTTTGGAATCGTAAAGCACCAGATCTTTTTTGGCAGTGCTGGAAGCCACATCATATTCCCGTCCCAGATAAAACGACCCCAGCTTTTCGTATAGATTGTCCATAAATCCCCCTGACGTAATGTTTTTCTTCTATGGCGTTGTTTTCGTAACTATTCTCCCTGTTTGTTTCGGAGTTCGGAGTTATTTCATTAATCTCGGTTTTCGATATTTTCGATCGGTAAATTTACCTGCCGATACCTCTATATAGCGAAAATATGGTTTAAGGGAAAGCGTAAATTATTTTCGTGCCCGATCCCATGAAAAATGCGAACCCGGGTCGCGGTCGCGGCAGCGTCTGCTAAACCCCGGTTTTTCGTAAATCATTATAAATCATCAATTGACCTCTGTTGTCAGTCTGTATATAGTGAAACGGCGCTGATGATCAAATTTCGAGTTTACAGTAAGAAAATTTGTAGTCTTTCGATCAGAGTAGAGATAACTGAAAAAGTAGACTCTTGCTTTTGCGGGAAATTTGGCGAAAGGGGAGAGTTGCTAAAATAAGTTATTTAATGTATACCCCGATGCTTTATTGAATATGTTTGTGCAGTATGCCGGAATGTTAATATAATCTACGTTTGCGACCCATAATAAAATGACAAATAGAGAAGAGTCCAAAGCTTCATTTTCCCGTCTGCAAAACTTTCTCCGGATTGTTCCCTGGTTGATTTTAGTCTTTACTCTGGCTATCTCCGGGTTGACCGTCTACCAGTCTCTACAGGCCAAAGAGAGCCTCTTCCGTTCCTGGATTACCGAGCTTTCATATAAAAAACGGATTGAGTTTCAACATCTGGTTGAGCCGGTTGTGACTAATCTTAAGATAGCTCGGGACTGGGGTCGGGAAAACAGCCTGGCCCTCGATAAGACCGCGCAGATCAATCAGCAGTTTACCCCGGTTCTGAAAAATATTCCCCAGGTTCATGCTTTGGTTATTGCCGATAGCCAGGGACGAAGTTACTTCCTGCACTATCAAGATGATCATTGGCAGGCTCGCTGGAGTGATCCCCGGGCACAGCCGGGGAAAGCGTTGAGTTTCGAGTGGCCGGAAACGGGGACGGCGGGCAAGGGCCGTTTGATAGATAGCGATTATGATGTCCGCAAGCGCCCCTGGTTCAAGGGGGTTATGGAGTTGAAGGAGGAACAGGATATTTTCTGGACAACTCCATACAATTTCTATTTTGACAATAAGATCGGGATTACGGCGGCTATGCGCTGGAGCAGCCGGAGTTCATCCGGCGCCGGTGGCAAAGATGGAACTGTGGAGAACGAGTCATATGCCGCCGCCTTTGATGTCAAACTCTGTGACCTTTTAAGCTGGCTTGCCGACCTTGAACTGGGGGCGGATGGCCGGGCTTTTATGGTTTCCGACAAGGGTACAATCCTGGGCAGTTCTCAGGCTGACTGCCGGGATACTAACCGGGATGTATCCACAATGGATCTGAGGATTGAAGAAAAATTTGCTCCGGCATTTGAGAAGTGGCAGCATTCACGGGAACAGAGCGAGCAGATCTTTTCCTTTCGGGCAGCGGGTAAACCCTGGTGGGCCGGGTTTGCGGCTCTTAAGATCGGCAATCGCCGTTTATGGCTGGTGGTAGTTGTGCCGGAGAAGGATATCCTGCAGATTGCGGATTATCCGGTTAACAGCTTTCTTCTGCCGCTATTGGTCTTTGGCATCGGTATAATTCTTTTCTTTTTCTCCTTTTCCTTTGTCCAGCGCCATCTGCGTTCTCTCGAAGATATGCGGCTTGAGAATTATCGCCTGATCGAAGATGAGTTGCAGCGGGAGGCGAGTCTGGAAGATCCCGGGCAGAGAATCCGTGATCTTATCCGGGCGGGTGAGAGTGAGCGTCTGGAATTCAAGGCGACGGTACGCTGGAATCTGCATCAGGATCGGGCCGGGAAAGAGATTGAGGTGGCCTGGCTGAAAGGAGTTGTCGGCTTCTTGAATACCACGGGCGGGGTTTTGCTGATCGGGGTTGAAGATGACGGGACTATCAAAGGTCTGGAACGTGATAATTTTGCCAATGATGATAAATGCCTGCGCCATATAGACAGCTTGATCAGTACCCATATCGGCCTTGAGTTTTCGCGTTTTATCCATTTTGCCATAGTTGAAATCGAAGGTTTGAAAATTGTTGAGATCCGCTGCCAGGTTTCTGATATTCCCGCCTTCCTTAAAAAAGGGGAGAGCGAAGAGTTTTTCATTCGTACCGGTCCCGCCAGTCGTAAACTTAAACCGAGCCAGATGATAAAATATCTTGCCAGTCGCAAAACGGCGGTAACGGATCAGGGTAGTGATCCCTCGGCCGCGAATGACAATTAAAAGGGTGCCTCGAAAAAGTAGAAAGTTTTTGAGGTCTCCCGAATTTAACGGGGTATATATTATGAAAAAATGTTTGTGGCTTTTGCCGGTAATGATGCTGCTTTTAGGTTTGATCTCTTGTTCAACCACTAAAATTACCAATTCCTGGCAGGATAAAAACTATACCGGCGGCCCCTTCAGGAATATCCTGGTGATCAGCCAGTTTCTGGATGAAGAGGTCTGCCGGATGAGTGAACTGGAACAGGTTCGTGATCTTAAGCGGCTTGGAGTTTCGGCCACGGCCGCCTATTCGATTCTCTCCGCCGGGGGGCGTTCTTCGGTTGACTCTATAGATAATGCTATTGCTCAGCACTCCTTTGACGCGGTCTTGATCTCCAAAGTCGGCAACCGGATGGAGGAGAGCAGTGTGAATACAAATAATGCCTGTGTCAATCGCTGGGAAAGTGACTACCGGCAGAATCAGAGATACGCGCTTTCTCCCTGTCAGGTTACCGCCGGGACGCGGACAACCTCTGTTTACAGCCTGGAGACTAAATTATATAGTACCAAAGAGCGGATTCCGGTGATGGTTTTGTCGTCAAAAACTACCGCTATCCGACCGGACTACAAACTGATCAAAGAGTTTGGTAAGGTTGTGATCAGCCGGTTGAATAGTGCCGGGATGCTGGTTAAAAGTCAGTCCGGGAAATAGGCCCGGGCCGGTGGATAATCGATAAAGGCCCGATTCCGGGCCTTTTTGCAACGCTATCTTCTTTATTTTTCAGGTGCGTTTGATGCATCGTCTGACGAAATTTTTTCGTAATCTTAATATCCGGGCCAAACTGTTTGTCGGTTATTCAGCGGTTCTGATCCTCTCTCTTCTTATTTTAAGCTCCCTGATTTATTCCCTGATGCGCACCACGGTTGAGGACGGGATAGAGCGTGAGTTGAAGAACTCGACCGCCGCTATCCTGGATACGGTACGCACCACGGCCTCTGTTTCGATTAAAAATTATCTGCGGGCCGTGGCCGAAAAAAACCTCGAGATGATCGAAAGTATCTATGCCCGGCAGCAGGCCGGTGAACTCTCGGAGTCTGCGGCCCAGGCTGAAGCGGCTCGGGTCTTTTCCAGCCAGACGATTGGTAAAACCGGCTATATCTATTGTATTAACAGCTTCGGGCTGGCCGTTTATCATCCCAATCCCTCGGTTAACGGGCATAATTTCAGGACGGTCGATTTTATCGTTAAGCAGATACGGCGTAAGACCGGTTATTTAGAGTATGCCTGGCGCAACCCGGGAGAGTCAAAGCAGCGAAAAAAAGCTCTTTATATGAGTTATTTCGCGCCTTGGGACTGGATTATCTCGGTTTCCAGTTACCGGGACGAGTTTAAGGAACTGGTTAATGTCTCAGACTTTCGGGAAGCCATCTTGGCGTTACGTTTCGGGCAGTCGGGTTACGCCTTTGTTCTCGATAGTCACGGCAACGCCGTGGTTCATCCCCGGCTTAAAGGAAATGTTTTTGACGTGGTTGACGGTAACGGACATTTCTTTGTGCGGAAGATCTGTCGGCTCAAAAATGGTAAATTGCGTTACTCATGGCGTAACCCGGGAGAGAAAGAATATCGTGAAAAACTGGTTATATTCAATTATCTTCCTGAATATGACTGGATTGTTGCCTCTTCAAGCTATGCTGCTGAGATCTACGCCCCGCTGCAGAGAGTTAAATGGATTATTCTGGTTGCGGTTCTGGCCACCCTGGTGCTGATTCTGCCCTTGACACTGCTGATCAGTGCATCGATTATCCGGCCGATGCGTGAACTTATCCGCCGTTTGACCGCGGCTACCGCCGGCGATCTTTCAGTACGGATGTTACAGGCTCCGAATGACGAGATCGGCCAGTTGTCCCGTCATTTCAATATCTTTATGGAAAAGCTTGAGACCTATCATAATAATCTCCAGCTTGAAATTAGTGAGCGTCGGCGGCTGGAGCGGGAACTTTTGAATGTCAGTGAACGCGAAAAACAGAAATTCGGCCGGATATTACATGATGATCTGGGGCCGCATCTGATCGGCACCGAAGTTTTAAGCAAGGTCTTAAAAGAGAAGCTGGAGCGGCAGTCGGAGCTTTCGGAGGCTACGGTCGCAGCGGAAAAAATTCGCGAACTGATCGCCGAGGCAGTCAGCAAAACCCGCAATCTGGCCCGCGGCCTGATGCCGGTTGAAGCCGCGGTTTACGGACTTGAGGCCTCATTGGAAGATCTGGCGGAGAATGTTTCCCGCATCTACAATATCAGTTGTGTTCTCGGTTCGGCGGAAGCGGTTACCTTGGGGGATAACACGGCCGCGACTCATATCTATTATATTGTTCACGAAGCGGTTCATAATGCGGTCAAACATGGCGAGGCAAAGAACATCGCCATATCTCTAAAGCATGAAGCTTCAGTGCTGATGGTGAAAATAGTTGACGACGGCTCCGGTTTGCCGGATAATCCCAATCCTAAGGGGATGGGTTTAAGTATTCTTAGATATCGGGCCGATTGTCTCGGAGCGGAACTCAAAATTGAAAATCAGCCGGGGGCCGGGGTTATGGTGGAGTTGCGGCTGCCGGCCACCAGTCTGTTTGGGCAGGGGGATTGACTCTAAGTGAAGAGCCGAGTTTATATCGTTGAAGATCATCCGATTTTCAGTATGGGGATGAGCGAATTAATTAACCAGGAGGATGATCTTGAGGTCTGCGGCAGCGCCGATAATATTGTTCAGGCCCGAGTTGAGATTGAAGAGCTTAAGCCGCAGCTGATTATTGTCGATCTCTCCTTGAAAGAGAGTCAGGGGATTGATTTGATCCGTGAACTGGATAGAAATAACTGCAACATTCCGATTCTGGTACTCTCGATGCATGATGAGGCGATTCATGCCGAACGCTGTATCCAGGCCGGGGCCCGGGGCTATATTATGAAACAGGAGGCTTCCAGTCTGGTGATCGGGGCCTTGCGCCACATCCTCGCCGGTAACATTCATGTCAGCAGTAAGATTATGAATAAGATGGTCAATAAGCTGACCGGTAAAGCCGATGCCGCCGCTCTTTCCGCCGCCGCTCTCTTAAGTGATCGTGAGCTTGAAGTTTTAACCCTGATCGGCCGCGGCTGCTCCTCCGCTGAAATTGCGGCAAAATTATGTATCAGTGCCAAAACCATCGGTACCTATCGGGAACGTTTGAAAGATAAGCTGGGTTTGAAACACGGGGCCGAGCTGGTTCGTTACGCCGTCTTATGGGTTGAGTTCGGCCGGCCTGAGAGTGTCGATAAGAGTATAGAGGCAATGAAATAAGATGTTTGAGCGCTACTTCAAATTGTCGGAACATGGTTCAACCTGGAACCGGGAACTTCTAGGCGGGGTGACGACCTACCTGGCGATGGTCTATATCGTTTTTGTGCAGCCGGTGGTACTTTCCGCCGCCGGAATGGACTTCGGCGCAGTTTTAACGGCAACCTGTATCGGTTCCGCCCTGGCTTGTATTCTGATGGGATTTATGGCCAATTACCCGATTGCTTTAGCTCCGGCAATGGGTCATAATTTCTATTTCGCCTATGCTGTAATTTTAGGGATGGGGGTTAGCTGGCAGCAGGCATTGACGGCGGTGTTTATCGCTGGAATTCTCTTTTTCATCCTCTCGTTAACCTCGATACGGCATCAGATTATCAATGCCATCCCCAAATCTTTAGGCAGTGCCATTGGATGTGGTATCGGTCTTTTGATCTCTCTCGTAGGTTTTGAGTGGGGTGGGATTATTGTTGATAAACCGGGTACTTATGTCGGCATTGGTGAACTCGGCAGCCCGCCGGTGCTGGTTATGCTGGCGGGCTTGATGCTGACGGCAATCTTTCATGTCCGCAAAATTGCCGGGGCTACTTTGCTGGGCATTGTGGCTACCGCGATTATCGCCTTGAGTTTTGGCCTCGTTAAATTCCACGGTGTTTTCTCGGCGCCGCCGAGTCTGGCGCCGACCTTCTTTCATTTCGATTTCAGTGGTTTTTTTAGTCTTGATATGATTGTCGTGATTGCGACCTTCCTTTTTCTCGATGTTTTTGATACCCTGGGAACCTTGATCGGGGTCGCGCCGGAAGCGGGCCTGGTTAAAGACGGCAAATTCGAGATAAAGCGCGGAGCTCTGCTGGCCGATGCCGGGGGCACCATTGCCGGGGCTCTGTTCGGGACTTCAACGATTACCAGTTATGTTGAGAGTTCGGCCGGAATCCAGGCCGGCGCCCGCACCGGTCTGGCGGCGGTGGTGACCGGCATCCTGCTGCTTTTGACACCATTTTTCTATCCTCTGATTCAGCTCATCGGCGGCGGGGTCAAGGTTTCGGAAACCCTGACCCTCTATCCGATAACTTCACCGGCCCTGATTATTATCGGCGTTATGATGATGAAAGGGGCCAGGGATATTGACTGGCACTCACCGGCCGAGGCGATTCCGGCTTTTCTCACAATTATCGTTATGCAGCTAAGCGTCAGCATTACCGACGGTATCGCCTTCGGCTTTATCTCATATTCAATCCTGTCACTGTTCAGTGGCAGGTTTCGCAGCACCAGCCCGGCCATTCACATCTGTGCCTTGCTGTTGCTGCTGCGCTACATATTTTTTGTCTGATGGCGTCGTAAAAAGTTCCGTACTTTTGCAGCCATGTTTGTTTGGTCAGGAGTAAGTTATGTTGAGAGCAAAACCGTTAAGTGATTATTTGATCAGTACTGAGCCCTTCTATCTGCCTGTGGCGGATGAGGTTGAACTCTATCAGGCGGCCTGTGGTGAGCGCCTGCCTTTGATGTTGAAGGGGCCGACCGGCTGTGGCAAAACCCGGTTTGTCGAATATATGGCCTGGCGTCTAAAGCGGCCGTTGATTACGATCTCCTGTCACGAAGACCTCTTTGCTGCCGATCTCGTTGGCCGTTACCTGCTGACCGGGGATGAGACCGTCTGGATGGACGGTCCTTTGACTCAGGCGGTACGCGGCGGGGCGATCTGTTATCTGGATGAGATAGTCGAAGCCCGCAAGGATACGACCGTGGTTATCCATCCGCTGGCCGATGATCGGCGGCTTTTGCCGATCGACAAGCGTGGTGAGGTGGTAAAAGCGCACCCCGATTTTCAGTTGGTGATCTCTTATAATCCCGGCTATCAGTCGGTTTTGAAAGATCTGAAACAGAGTACCAGGCAGCGCTTTGTCGCGCTCGAATTTGATTATCCGGAAGCTCAAGCTGAGAGTGAAATTGTTGCTCGTGAGAGTCAAATTGAACCGGCAATGGCGGCCCGGCTGGTGCATCTCGCCGGGAAAATCCGCCAGATTCGCGAACAGGGCCTTGCTGAAGGTGCCGGCACCAGGCTTTTGATCTACGCCGGTCAACTGATTCGCTGCGGTATCACCCCGGCCAGGGCCTGTAAAATCGCCATCGCCCAGCCCCTGACCGACGACCCCGGTCTGCTTTTGACCTTAAATGAGATTATTTCCGATATTTTTCTGTAACAATTGGACTTAATTGACTTAATTGACTTAATTGTGACTTAATTGGGGTCGGGGGTCGGAGTAAAATTAAATTGCCGTAAAAAATTAACCAGACTCACTAATGAGCTCACCCTGATTAACATTGCCACCGGAAGGTTCTAGGCGCAGCATACCATTTTAATCTTAGTCTTCTCAGTGAAAGTCTTGTGGCTTTGAACAGAAAAATGCCCGACACTAAAAACGTCGGGTATTTTTCTGTCAAATATGATATTTTGCCGTTCTATTTGCTGTGAGTCTGGTCGACAAAACCTCAAATGTTTAAGCAAAAATCCATGCTTTCTGAACCAAACCCAGATTATATCGTCTCACTTGATCCTGTTTTTCAACTGGATGCGAATCTGGGCGCGACCCTTCTGCAATCATTTTGCGCTTGTCAGCCGCCGTTGAAAAACGAAATTGTTGGTAAAATTGTGGCGGCGGTGGGGGCGTGGTTCACGCGCAATCCGGAAGTAGCGAAAGCTCTGGTTGCCGGGTGTTCTGAGCTGTCAGCGAAAAACGCCGGTGGTCGGGGGCTTGATTTATATGTTGACGCCGTGACCGAAGCCGGGCGGGTGACGCCGGTATTGGCGCGTTCGGCGGCGGAAAAATTTGTTGTTATCTGTGCCGCCGATGATAAGTTGCTCTACGATTTAAGCCGCGGTTTTTTTCGGGAGATCGGTTCCTGGGGGCCCTATCCTTTAGGTCAGGTGAGCAACGGCATTTTAACCATGCAGAAAACCGGCGGGCCTAAACTTGCCGTAAGCTTTGCCCGCATGATCGGATCGGCGCTCAAGCAGGGAGTGGTTGAGAAAGAGCTGGTGCGTCTGGTTGAGCGCCTGGTGACCGGGATAAATGGGTTTAATCCGGACAAGCGGCTCTGGCAGGCAATTCAGTTTGAGCGGGTAATTGCGGTTGACCGGCTGCTGGCGCCAGCCTTTCTGAGGGGTTTTGAACGCGGGGTACGCTTCTTAAAGGAGCCGCAGCTGCGAGAGTTTGTCGACGTCGCTTTAGCTGGTGATGATCAGGGCGACCGCCGCAGCCGTTTTCTCGGGCTGGAGGCGATTGCCGGCCGGGGTCTCTGCCAAAAATTGCAGACCATGGCTCCGTTGACCGCCCAGTTAACGGCTCTGCACCGCTACTTGAAGGCCCGCAGCGGTCAGGCAGTTTCAGCTCGGCCGCTGAAAGAAATTCCCCGAAGCCCGCTCGCTTATCAGTCCATTGCCTGTACTGACGGAAACCGGATATTTCTCCCGCCGGAGATGGAACTGGGTGGTACCGTAGAAGAGAATGAAACCTACTACCGTCTGCTTGCCGGTCTGGAACTGGCGGCAATTGAGGCCCGAAGTTTCGCCTTTGATTTTAACCGGTGGCAGCATTTGCAACCGCCGCCGGTACTCGATAATCCTGAACTGTCGGCTCCTCCGGAAGCATTTAAGTATTCCGACTATTACACTTTTTTCGCAATTTTCCCCAACCCTGATCTGGCTGAAAAACTTTTTAACCTGGCTGAATTTGCCCGCATACAGGGTTTTTTAGAGCGTTATTATCCCGGTTTTGCCAAAAGGGCCGAGATGGTTACCGGAGCTCTACCGCTAAAAACAGCGGAATTTTCTTTGGGAGAGCAACTGGCCTACTATCTCTATTCAGTTATGGTTTCGCGGCCGCTGCCGCCGGAGTTTAAGCCCGGTTCTAATACCGATTTTCCGGCTGAATTCAGCCACCAATGGCGTCAGATCGTTGCGGCAGCGGCGCCGCTGAAAAAGCCGAAAGCTCAGGTTGAGGCGGCGGCCGACTGGGTCGCAATGGTCTATCCGCAGGTAGAAAAAATCTTAGCTGCGGAAACCGATTTAAGGAGTTTTATTGAATTTTCCTTCCCTTTTCAGCGACGTCTGCGTTTCGATCTGGTTTATCTTGCCCATCAGGAAAATGAGAGAAAAGCTCATCTCTGGCGCGAAAAACTGGCTGAACAGGGGGCCGAAGTTGATAAAAGTCTGCTCAAAAATATCCTCAACAGTGAAAATCTGGAGTTAACGCCGGAGTTGCTTAAACAACTGCTGGAACGTTCCGGAAACTTGCGCAACCGGGCCGGAGCAAAGATCAAGAAACTGCCGCCGGAGATCAATTTGCAGGAGCTGTTTCCCGATGCGGAGTCATCCGGCACGGCCACGGAACTCTCCGAGCCGGTACCGACTTTCTGGTACGACGAATGGGATTATCGGCTTAATGATTACTTGAAAAACCATGTCAAGCTGCTGGAACAGCGGCGGGTTGCCGGCGATGATGATTTTTATCAGCAGGCAATCTCCGAAAACTCCGGCCTGATTAACCGCATCCGGCGTAATTTTGAGCTCATCCGCCCTGAAGCCATTCAGATTTTACGGCACTGGCCCGAAGGTGACGCTTTCGATTACGATGCCTTGTTGGAGTACGCGCTCGACCGTAAACTGCGGATAACGCCGGATGAACGTCTCTATCGTAAACGCCTGAAAGTCGATCGGGATGTAGCCGTCTTCGTTCTGGTTGATCTCTCTTCATCAACCCGTAAAGCCGTCCAAGACGGCAGCGGCAAATCGATTCTGGCGGTGGAAAAAGAGGCCCTGGTGCTTTTCTGTGAAGCTTTAGAACGGGTCGGAGACCACTACGCTTTAGCCGGTTTTTCCGGCTCCGGCCGGCTGGCGACCGAGTTTTTTTATCTCAAAGATTTCAGCGAGCCCTTAAATGATGAAATTAAAGGGCGTATCGGCGGCATTCGGCCCGAGAAAAATACCCGTATGGGGCCGGCAATCCGGCACGCCGCCAAAGCTCTCAAAGCCTACCCGGCCCGGATTAAACTGATGATTATCTTAAGTGACGGTCTGCCCAACGACCAGGATTACAGCAATGAATATGCAATTGCCGACAGCCGCAGCGCCATCCGCGAAAGCCGCAGTGATTTTATCCATGTCCACGCTATCACCGTAAATGCCAGCAACTCGGTTCACCTTGATAATCTCTACGGTGATGTGCACCACACCGTGATTGCCGACGTTAAACAGCTTCCCGACAAACTTCCCCGCATCTACCGCGCCCTGACCCGCCAGTAGAAGCGAAAGGTCGCATTTTTTAGTACCTTCTACGGTCGGGATTTTTTCAATAGCTCAATTTCTTTTTGTTGCTGCTGGACTACACTGGTGAGGATTGTAATAATATCCATTGGTCGTAATTTCTTGCGGCCCTGGACGGCTACCAGATCCGGTACGTCTTCAGCAATGAAACCCAGTTGCAGCTCTTGGGCCGGGTCACTTTTATAGGTGTACTGAATCGCTTTAAGGCCGTTTAGTGCGGTCAGGGCATCGACGGTATTGAGTGGGGAGATATTTTTTTTCAGAGAGCGGGATGAACCTTCGTATACGGCTCCGGTACAGGCAATATTGCCAAGTACGTAAAGGGGAGAACCGCCGCCCGCTCCGACCTGAAGATTGCCGGAAGAATCTATCAACAGGCCGCCCGCTGAAGAAGATGGAGAGTCAATTTTGACGTGATCAACATATCTTTCGGCATTATTTGCCCCGCAGCCCCATATTCTTACAGCTGTAGCCCCGAGGTCACCTACACTGACCCAAGCAGTTTCAATTTTACCCAGTGTGCTGTGGGTAAAAGAAAATTTGATACTGCCCAGCTTGTATGTCAGGGTCGCGGTTCCTTTATATGGAGAACCGGAAGTGCCCATTTCTTTCAAGTTGTGAAGTTCGGCATCATCAACACAGTTGCCGGTATCATTTGTGGTCAGGGTTGATGCCTGGCCAAGATTGATGCTGTAGTAATTGTGGATGCCATACCTTAAACGTAGCAGGCCGCTGGTCTGCGGCGCTCCGACCAGTTCGATAATGAAATCCAGGCACTGGTCACTGCCGCTCACCTTTCCAAGTTCGACACTGACCGAGAAATCTCCGGTAAAAGTGCTTTTTGATTGAATATAATCATATTGCTGGTCAAATTCCACCCGGCTGTTGACGATACTCACCGATGAACTTGTATTGATAAAAGTATTGGTGCCAGTTGTCCAGTTCCCCAACCCCGTACTGAAATCATCATCCAGGACTGTAGCCGCCAGAGAAAATTCGCCAACAAGAAAAATCATTGCAAGTAAAAGGAATAAGATAAAAAATAATTTTTTCATAATGGCCCCCTTTTTTTAATGGCTCAATTGTTGACATTCAGTTTCAAATAACCTCTGGATATATTTAATACCACTAGCATTGATACTGAACTGATGCAAGTAAAAATACCAGCTATTAATATGTACTAGGTTTTAGCGCCAACAGAGAACAGAGGGTCAGGCTTGACTTATGGGTATTTGAGGTCTGGCGGAACGATTGGGGTCTGTTGTTGTTTCACGAAAAACAGGTCCATTAATCCGGTTGGCCGATCTTTTTATTTGGTAAAATATGTTGCTGTTTTTTGTTTGTTAATTTTTGTAACTTTGTGTTAAAGGGGCTGGTTCGATGCGGATAGTTTGTGGATGACAATCTGCCGGCGTGAACAATATTGGCAGTGCAGCTTGCAAACCATTGCAGTTAAACACTATTCTTGATTTATAAGGAGATGGAGATGAGGAAGAGAATCGGGAGAATTTCGATACTGTTTTTATTGGTGAGCTTCCTTCTGGGCGGTCTGGTTGTAAATGCCTGTGCCGAGAGCAAAATAATGTATAACAAGTATAATATTCACGCTCAGGCGGACAAGAGGGGATTGCTTAAGTCGAGTTATGCCAACTATACCGATCCCGGTGCCGGCCATGTTATTGTTCCGCCGAACACCAAGCTGAAAATTTCTCCCTGGAAACGCTTCTTTAAGAATTACGGTTTTAAGTATGAACTGCCGGATGGTCGGCACGGGGTTTTCGAGGTGCATGAAAGACGCCTGGGAATCAGCGTGGAGGAGTATGAAGAACTGATCCTGTCGCCTAAACCGTTTTCCCTGAAAGGGTTTTCCGCGATAGATCTTAAAGGGATAAAAAATGGCAAGGCCTATAAGGGGATGACCAAGAAAGGCGTGATGACCGCTTTAGGCTATCCCGCGTCTCACGAGACGCCGTCTCTGGAAGATAATCAATGGAAATTCTGGCGCAACCGTTTTCGAACAGTTGTGGTTGAGTTCAACAGCAAAGGTAAGGTTGTGAATGTGAGGTACTAGACAGGTGATGGCGGAGAAGAGTAAAATTGCTCTGGTAACCGGGGCGAGCCGGGGGATCGGGGCGGCGATTGCTGTAACTCTGGCCGTAGACGGCTACGATATCTGGCTTAATTACCGATCCAATCATACTGCCGCCGCGGCCGTGGCGGAAAAGATTACGAATCTGGGTCGGGAGTGCCGCCGGTTGCCGTTTGATGTTGGCGATGAGGAGGCAGTGGCTGAAACACTTAATCCTTTGCTGGAGCAGGAAACCCCGTATATTCTGATTAATAATGCCGGTTTTGCCCGGGACGGAGTTATGGCTCTGATGAGTCGTTACGACTGGCAGTCGGTTCTAAGGGTGCATCTTGATGGTTTCTTTCTGGTAACCAAACTGGTTGTGGCCCGGATGTTGCGTCAACGCAGCGGCCGGATAGTTAATGTCGTTTCAACCTCCGGCCAGACCGGAGTTGCCGGCCAGGTCAACTACAGTGCCGCCAAAGCGGGTTTGATCGGGGCCACCCGGTCGCTCGCGGCTGAAGTCGCCCGGCGGAATATTCTGGTCAATGCCGTGGCTCCCGGTTTTATTGAGACCGAGATGACCGGGGATTTGCCGCTGGACCGGATCCTGCCGACCATACCTCTGGGGCGTATCGGAAAGGTTCAGGAGGTAGCCGATGCGGTCGCTTTTCTCTGCTCCGACAAGGCCTCATATATTACCGGTCAGATTCTATCGGTTAACGGTGGTATTGTCTGATTAAAACCAACTGTTAGATACCGCCGGATTACCCGGCGTTTTTTTTCTTGTAACCTTCAGAATATATTCAGGGTGTCTCGAAATATAATCATGCGTAAGAATGTAACTAAATATTTTCCGGCTTTGTTGTTTTCTGTTTTTGTCTTAGTTCTGTTAGGGGTTGTGGTGGTTTATGCTTCTTCCGCCGCTTCTCACGATGTCTCCACTACCTTCCCCCCCAGTCTCAACGGTTATCATGATGGCAGTCTGCAGGGACTTGCCGCGATCCTTAAGCATAGAATCAAACAGGTACCTTTCAATCTGGTTGCTTCAATCATTTTTTTCTGCGCGATTATTCATACCTTTATGACCAGTAAATTCCTGGCCATTGCTCACCACTGGGAAACCCGGCACCAGGAGTTGATTGAACAGGAGAAGGTCGGGAAAAATACGGTTCATATCGGGGCTGAGATCTTTCACTTCTTAGGTGAGGTCGAGACCATCTTCGGTATCTGGGCCGTGGCTCTGGGAATCTCCATTATCTCCTTCTATGACTGGCATACTATGGTTGGCTATATAAACCATAAAGTGGATTTTACCGAAGCCATGTTCGTTGTGACGATCATGATTCTGGCATCAACCCGGCCGATTCTCTACCTTACCGAGTTTTGCATGCGCTGGATTGCCAATCTGGTGGGCGGCAGTCTGACGGCCTGGTGGTTTACGCTGTTGACGGTGGGGCCGCTTCTAAGCTCTTTCATTACCGAACCGGCGGCCATGACGATTACGGCCATGTTGCTGGCGAGAAAATTGTATGAACTTGAGCCCAGGCGAAGTTTCAAGTATGCCACCATCGGTCTGCTTTTCGTCAATATCTCCATTGGTGGCACCTTAACCAATTTTGCCGCTCCTCCGGTTTTGATGGTAGCCACTCCCTGGGACTGGAGCACTACGACTATGCTGGTAAATTTCGGCTGGAAAGCCGTGCTCAGTATTCTCCTCTCCAATACTCTGTATTTTCTGGTTTTCCGGCGTGAACTGCGGCGGCTGCAGAAAAAATTTGTTCTTAAAAATGTCAAGGATGAACTGCAGAAGGAGTTTCTCTCCCACAATAAGCTGGATGAAGAGATTGATCATATTCTTAAAGGGAATCACTACAGCTTAAATGCCATCAAAGAGTATGTCGATAAGAGAGTCGAAGGGGTTAAGAAGGATCTCGGAGAGCAGATGAGAGAGCGCTATCAGCCTGAATTTACTGAACGCGGGCTTGATGACAAGCTGGTGGAAGAGGCTTTCAACGAGCGTTTTGAGGAAGTTAAAATACTCCGTATGCGGCGGGCTTTTCCCCGGCTGCTGCCGGAAAATCAGCGGCCAGTCTATTACGATTCGCAGTGGGATCGGCGGGATGACAAGGTTCCCGGCTGGGTGGTCCTCATACATATTGCGTTTATGTTGTGGACGATCGTCAATGCCCATCATCCGGCTCTGTTTATTGCCGGCTTACTCTTCTTTGTCGGCTTTGCCCGGGTTACCAGTCCTTATCAGAATACCCTTGATCTTAAACCGCCGCTTCTGGTTGGATTTTTCCTGGCCGGTCTGGTAATCCACGGCGGGCTTCAGGCTTGGTGGATAGCTCCGGTACTCAGCAGCTTGAATGAGGTTTCGCTGATGTTGGCGGCCACCGTTTTGACGGCGTTCAACGATAATGCGGCGATAACCTTTCTTGCGACCCTGGTGCCCCATTTTACTGATACGATGAAGCACGCGGTGGTTGCCGGGGCGGTTACCGGCGGAGGCTTGACGGTTATCGCCAACGCTCCCAACCCGGCCGGTCAGTCGCTTTTGAAAAAATATTTCCGCAACGGCGTTTCTCCCTTTGGGCTGCTTCAGGCGGCTCTGCCTCCGACGATTATTGTCTGGGTGGTTTTTTATCTGTTTCTATAGAGGTTAATCTTTTTCGTTACCCCGCACGGTGCGGGCCGGGATAAATCTGCAGCTTATGGTACAGCGAAACAGGGTTGTCATAACCGGAGTCGGGATTGTCTCCTGTCTCGGCATCGGAAGCCGAGCCGTCACCGAATCACTGGCCGCGGGCCGCTCCGGGGTTGTGCTCGATGAAGAGCGTCAAAAGGCCGGTTTTCGCAGCCCTTTGACCGGGCGTCTGCCGGCGCTGGAGACGGAACGTTTCTTAAACCGGAAACAGCGTAAAACGATGCCTGATTTCGCCCAGCATGCCTATGTCGCGGTGCGTGAGGCCCTGGCTCAGTCCGGTCTTGAGGATGAAGCTTTACGTAATCCTCAGAGCGGATTGATCTTCGGCTGTGATTCGAGTTGTAGCGCGGCGGTTGAACAGGTTGATCTGTTACGCCAACACGGTGAAACTCATAAACTCGGCAGCGGCCTGGTTTTTCGGGCGATGACCTCCTCCGTTACCATGAATCTCAATGTTCTTTTAGGAACCCGGGGAGCAAGCTGGACTTTGAGTTCGGCCTGTTCCAGCAGCGGCCATGCCCTCGGCCAGGCCGCGGATCTGATTGCCCTGGGCCGTCAGGAGCGGGTGATCTGCGGCGGTGCTCAGGAGATTAATTTAGAATCGATGTGCAGTTTTGACGCGCTCGGTGCCTTCTCGATGCGGATTGATGATCCGGTCTCAGCCTCACGACCCTTTGACAGAGAGCGGGATGGTCTCGTTCCCAGCGGCGGGGCCGCCGCTTTAGTTCTGGAAGATTACGCCGTTGCAAAAGAGCGGGGTGCGGTTATCCTGGGTGAAGTTGCCGGATACGGTTTCTCCTCCGACGGCGAAGCCCTTTCAGTACCCAGTGCGGATGGTCTTGCCCGCGCAATGCAGGCGGCCTTAAATGATGCTGCCATCGAGCCGGAAGATGTCGATCTGCTGTTGGCTCATGCGACCTCCACCCCGGCTGGAGATGCGGCGGAAGCGGAAAATATCCGGGCACTTTTCTCCTCCGGAAAGATGCCTTTGATAAGTGCTTTGAAATCTCTAACCGGTCATGAACTCTGGATGGCGGGGGCGGCGACCGCGGTCTACGCGGTGTTGATGGCGGCCGGTGGTTTCATGGCCCCGACGATCAACTTCTCCGCCCCCGACCGGGGTAGTGAAGATCTCCGTATCCTTAATAAAATATGTCGCCGTAAGCCTGACAGGGTACTCTGCAATGCGGCCGGTTTCGGAGGCTCCAATGCCTCTTTACTGCTTGATTTCAGCAGCTCATGAAGTATGACCATCTGGTTATCGGGGCCGGGGTTTCCGGAATCAGCACAGCTCTGCTGCTGGCCCGTTTCGGGGGCCGGGTGGCTCTGCTGGAGCAGGCTGCACGGCCGGCCCCGCTGATTGACGGTTTTGTTCGTAACGGGGTCTATTTTGAAGCCGGATTTCACTATGCCGGCGGGCTTGAAGCAGGCGGCGTTCTCGATCGTCACCTGCGCCTGTTGGGGGTGGCTGACGATCTGCAGCGGGTGGCGTTTGATCCTCAGGCCTATGATACCGTAATCCAGCCCGATTCCGGGCTCAATTTCTCGTTTCCGCAGGGTTATGATGCCCTCTGCCGGCGTCTGCAGCAACAGTTTCCTAAGCAGAGCCGGGCCGTGGCGGACTATCTTGAACGGCTGCGGCATACCGCCGGAACACTCCCCTATTTTAATTCTCATGAGGCAATCTCACCTCTGGATCTGGCGGCCCTGCATGATTGCAGTCTGCAGCAGGTTTTTACTGAGTTGGGAATCGGTGGCAATCTCAGGACGCTGTTGCAGGTGCACTGCCTGCTCTACGGCGCCCGGCCGGCCGAGATCCCTTTTGCCATTCATGCCGGAGTGGTGGATGGCTACTATCGTTCCGCTTCAACTTTTAAGGGCGGCGGTCGATCCCTGGTTAAGGCCTTCAGCCTGGCCCTTAAGCGTTTCGGGGTTGATCTTTTCTGCGGTTGCCGGGTAACCGGGATTGATCTGACCGCCGCCGATAACATTGCCGGCGTCAGTTGTGCCGACGGCCGCCAGTTTGCGGCCGCAAACTATATCTCAAGTCTGCATCCTCAGGCGATGTTAAAACTGGTGCCGGATAAGGCTTTTCGCCCGGTCTATCGCCGCCGTCTCAATGCTCTGGCCGAAACGACAAGCGGCGATATCGTTTTTCTGCGTTGTCAGCGGCCGGCGGGAATGCGGGCCGAAGGGCTTTGTGAGAGTCATCTGCTGGCTGGACACAACTACTTTTTCCTGCCGCCCTCATCAGCCGATATCCTTGATCTTACCCTCTCGCCGCAGGAACGCCTGCTCTATCTCAACTTTGCCGGTTCCGGGGGCTTTTCTGAAGGTCGGGATTGTGGTATAACCGCGATTCTTCCGGCACTGCCGAAAAGTGCGGCGGATAATGAGGCGCTTCCCCGTCAGCTTTATGCGGAGAAAAAGGCTATGATCGGTGAGTTGGTGTGTGGACGGATTGCAAAATTGTTGCCGGAGCTTGCCGGACTTCAGGTTGAGTGTGTGGCGACGACGAAAACTTTGCGGCGGATTAACCTGTCACCCCGGGGTTCGCTTTACGGAGTAAAACATATGGTCGGACAATTTAACCCGGTGCCGAGGACCCGTCTGGCAGATTTCTATCTTACCGGGCAGGCGGTGGCGGCCCCGGGTCTGTTGGGGGCGATAACCTCGGCCCTGCTGGCGGTGGCCGAGATTGTCGGGCCCGATCAGTTACAGAAGTTACGGAGTGAAGTAGCATGCGACGTGTAGTCATTACCGGAATGGGGGCGATTTCACCTTTCGGCCGGGGAGTTGGGGAACTTGTCTCCGGTCTTGCCGAGGGCCGCTGCGCGGTTGAAATCCTGGATAAACTTTCTGATTATGATGGTTTAAGAACCCGGTTGGCGGCTCTGGTGCCCGGGATTACGGGCCGTGAAATCGCCCGTAATCGAAGACGCTCTATGTCGAGGCAGTCGATTTTTGCCGTACTCGCGGCCCGGGAAGCCCTGACCCAGGCAGGTCTGCCGGAGACGGAATATGGCAGCGGCCGCTACGGCGTTGCCCTCGGCACCACGATCAGCAGTCTCGAAACCTGTGAGGAGTTTTTCGCTGATCATCTCGCGGACAAAAGTTTTGCCCGGATGAAAACCTCGCTTTTTTTTAAGACCATGAACCACTCCGCAGCCGCCAATGTGGCCCATTATTTTGGCCTCAACGGCCGTCTGCTGGCTCCGGCCGCGGCCTGTGCCACGGGTTGTCAGGCCTTAGGCTATGCCTATGAAATGATCGCTTCCGGGGTTCAAGAGGCGATGGTTTGCGGTGGCACGGAGGAGTTCCATCCGCTTTCCGCCGCCACCTTCGATTTGATGAATGCGGCCTCGTTTCGGTATAATGATAAACCGGCTGTAGCCTCCCGCCCTTTTGACCGGCAGCGGGACGGGGTGGTCTGCGGTGAAGGAGGCGGGATTCTGGTCTTAGAGGATTTTCAGGCAGCCTCCCGGCGCGGAGCCCGAATCCTGGCCGAGGTTGTCGGTTTTTCCACCTTGACCGAGACCGCAAGTATCGCTGAACCGAGTTCTAAAGCCATGCGTCTCTGTATGCTTGAGGCGTTGGCGAAAGCCGGGGTTGAAGCCGGGGAAATTGATTATGTCAACGCCCACGCGACGGCCACGGAAAAAGGTGATATTGCTGAAGCTCAGGCTTTAGCCGGAATCTTTGCCGATAAGGTGCCGGTCAGTTCGCTGAAAGGTCACCTAGGCCATACCCTGGCTGCCAGCGGCGGTCTTGAGACGATTGCCGTAGTTGCCATGATGCAGCGCGGCGAGATCTGGCCGACCCTTAACCTGGATGAGATCGATCCCGACTGTGTCGGGCCGCAGCTGTTTACTGAGAACCGGGGCAAAACTGTAAAACTGGCTTTGAAAAATAACTTTGCCTTAGGCGGGGTTAACTCATCTCTGGTAATTAAAGCGTTAATTTGATATTAGTGCCTTACAGGTTATTTTCTGGTTTGAAAAACAAGAAAATGTTAAGTGTTTCACAGGTTCTTTGCCATCAGGCAGAGGTTCTGATGAAGAAACTTATGCAGAGCTCTGATAAGAGTACTTATTTGCGGGCCGATAAAGCCCATTTGGGTTGCGGGACTAATTCCCGCATTAGTAATGTTCAAGACAGCTTGAGCGGTAGCTCTCTAATGTACCGCCGGCGGCAGGATAAACACTGAAATTTTTGTAAATTATCTTCTATCTGACGGTTTTTTGTTGCGAAACCCGCTGGAGACGGAAAATATGACTGATGCGGAAGTAGTTTCTCTGGTTAATAACTCATTAATTGAGGAATTTGAGCTGGAAGAGTCGGCGATGGTCGATGAGGCTGAAATTTTTACCGATCTGGGGCTCGACAGCCTCGATATTGTCGATATGGTAGTGGTTCTTGAAGGTACTCTGAAGATCAGGATTCGTGACGATGCCGGTCTGCGTGAGATCCGGACGCTGGGTGATATTCATCGTTTCGTCATTAACAAAAAGCGGGAAACCGACAAGGCTGCAGAGTCGAAGTGATTGTCTGGTTGATGAATCTCTGGGTCTACCCGCTGCTGGTGGCCTGGACACTTTTCGGACTGTTGTTCTCGCCTCTGTTTTTTCTGCTCTGGTACGGGGTTACCCGTTGGTCCAGGGCGAAAATTGCGCGCCATTTTATCTGGCTTTACGGCCGCGGCTGGATGCTGATTGTGGCCCCGTTCGTAAGTTTCAGACGACGGGGTTTCGGGCGTGAATATCGTCGCTGTACCCCCTGTATTTACGTTATTAATCACCTCTCTTTTTTCGATACCTACTGTATGGCTCTGCAGCCGGTCAGTGACATCGCTTTTGCGGTTAGGGCCTGGCCTTTTCGCCGGCTTTTCTGGTATACGGCTTTCATGCGGATGGCCCGCTATCTCGATGTTGAGGGCTCTGGTTTCGGCGCCAGCTTGGAACAGGCCCGGGAAATTATTGATGCCGGAGGCTCAATTCTCTTTTTTCCTGAAGGTCATCGCAGCCGGGACGGTAATCTGCAGCGCTTCTACTCCGGGGCCTTTTTGCTGGCGGTAAAACTGAATCTGCCGCTGGTGCCGATCTGTATTACGGGTACCGATAAATTGCTGCCGCCGGGGACTTTCCGGCTGCGGCCGGCCCGGGTGAAGATGCAGGCCCTGCCTCCGGTTGACCCGGCGGAATTCAGCGGTGAAGAGGCGCATCTTTTGATGCGCAGGAAGGTTAAAGAGATGATGTTAATTAAACTTAAAGAGATGAAAGCGGAAGATTGATTTATGAAAAGTTTGGGAAACGGTAAGATTAAGCTTTTACGGGCGGAACGGATGCGGGCTCTGGATGAGCGGGCTATCAATGAGATCGGTATTCCGGGAGTTGTACTGATGGAGCAGGCCGGGCGCGGAGCCGTCAGGCTGCTGGAAAAGGCGGGCTGGCTTAAGAGCTTCGCGGATGAGATTACGATTCTGGCGGGCAAGGGCAATAATGGCGGTGACGCTCTGGTCGTGGCCCGGGTGCTGCTGCTGGCTGGATATCTGAAAGTAAAGGTTATCCTGTTGACCGGCCGGAGCCTGGTTCAGGGCGATGCCGCGATTAATCTTGAAGCCTTTATCAAGCTGGGCGGTGAGGTGGTTGAGCTGACGGAGAAAAATCTGTCGCTGCTGGGGCCGGCTCTGGAAAACTCCCGCGTTGTTGTTGACGGGCTGCTGGGTACCGGGCTTAAAAGTGCGGTGCGCGGTCTCTATGCCGGAGTTATAACTGCGGTCAATAACTGCCCCGGCCCGGTTCTGGCTCTGGATATCCCTTCGGGTCTTGATGCCGATTCCGGACTGCCTTTAGGGGACGCGGTCAGAGCGACTTTGACGGCGACTTTTGCTTTTGCCAAACCCGGTCTTTTCGTCTATCCCGGCCGTGAATATGCCGGACGGGTGGAGATTGTTGATATCGGTATCCCCTGTTCCTGGACCGATGATGAAAGTGATGCCATTCAGCTTTTAACCGCTGATTTCTGCCGGGCTTTACTGCCGAAAACCGGAATCTCGGCCAACATTCATAAAGGCGACCGTGGTCATCTGCTGACGTTTGCCGGCGGCCCCGGGAAATCCGGAGCCGGACTGCTGACGGCCGGAGCCGCCCTGCATTGCGGTTGCGGCTTGAGTACGCTGGCTCTGCCGCAGAGTCTGGCCGAACGGCTCGAAGGCCGGAATCCGGCGATCATGCTGGAGGCTCTGCCGGAAGCGGTGGCGGGACAGATTATTCCTCCGGTCGTGGCCGAGGTCGAAAAAATCTGTGCGGGCAAGAACGCTCTGGTTGTCGGGCCCGGACTCGGTCTCCATAACGCGGCCCGGAAGTTGACGGAAAATCTGCTTAAAAACTCCGATCTGCCGGTGGTTCTGGATGCCGACGCCCTGACTCTGCTGGCCCGGGATCCGGAGATTCTGCCGCCGAAACGGCCGCTTACCATTCTGACACCGCATCCGGGCGAGATGGCCCGTCTTTTACAGTGTGATTCCGCGGCGGTACAGAACCGGCGTCTGGACGCGGTGCGGGAGTTGGCTCTCAAACTGGGGGTTTATGTCGTTCTTAAAGGGGCCGGTACCGTGATTGCGGCGCCCGATGGGGCCCTCTCCGTTAACGCGAGCGGAAATACCCTGCTGGCAACCGCCGGATCCGGAGATCTTCTGACCGGAATAATTGGCAGTTTCCTGGCCCAGGGGCTGGAGCCGCTGGCCGCATCCCAGACCGGAGTTTTTCTTCATGGTCTGCTGGCCGATCGTCTGCTGGCTACAGGCTCAAGTTACGGGATTACCGTGCTGGAGCTGGAACAGGCACTGCCGGCAACCCTCTCTTTTTTAGCCGGCATCGGGCAATCTCCTGAGATTTCAGGGATTTAAGATGGAGTGGAAGAATCCGAGGCCGACTTCATCCCCGGCTGAAACCTTGACTCTGGGCGAAGAACTGGCCGCCCTTTTTCACCATAAGCTCTATGTCGTAACCCTTCAGGGTGATCTCGGGGCGGGAAAAACCATGCTGACCAAGGGGATCGCCAAGGGTCTGGAGGTGCCGGACTGGTATTATCTCAACAGCCCGACCTTTACCCTGATTAATGAGTATCGCGGCCGCCTGCCGCTCTACCATTTTGATCTCTACCGTCTCGGGGATACGGACGAACTTTTTGAACTGGGTTTTAACGACTATCTGGCCGGGCCCGGAGTCCTGGTAATTGAGTGGCCCGAGGCGGCCCGGGAGTTGTTGCCGGCATCCAACCTGATCGATATCCGGATCGAGATAGTTGCCGGTGACAGACGTTTATTCCATATAAAACGGATAATAGGTTGATGGACAGTAATAATCTACCGCTATCGGCAATTGAGCTGATTCCGCATCGTTCAACCATGCTGCTGATCGATAAACTGCTGAGCTACGATAAGGCTCAGGGGTCCGGCTGCATCCTGGCCGCAGGCCGGGAAGAGAGCCTTTTCTGCGCCCCGGAGAGCGCTGGCGAAGGTCGCTTTTTAGAAGAGGTGGTGGTTCTCGAGATGATGGCTCAGGCTTACGCCTGCCTGCGGGGTTATGAGGACCGTTTGCAGGGTTGTCAGCCCAGTCTTGGTTTTCTCGTCGGGGTCAGACATTTTAATCTCCGGCGCCGGGTTAAGGTCTGTGAGGAGGTCATCATCCAGGTTGCAACCACGATTCAGCTGGATGACTTTTTTATCGCCGACGCGGTGGCTATGGTAGCGGCGGAGAAGGTGGCGACCGGAGAGTTGAAAATCTGGCTGCCGCCGACGGACACAGGAGATATTGATTGAGACGGAAAAAACTATTTTTCTCTATCCGCCGTTCAGGGCTTAGTTTTCTGCTGGCGCTTTTTCTCTTTGGCGGGCTGCTCCCGGTGACCGGCCCGGCCCGGGCCGCCGGTGATCTATCAGCGACTCTGGAACGTATCCGGACGGCGGCGGAAAGCGTAAATACGGTCTCCAGCCGGATGGAGCAGGAGAAGCATCTTAAGGCTTTTCCCGAGGTCCTCAAAGCCTCCGGCAGGTTTGCATTCAAACGTCCGGACTGCTGGCGCTGGGAGTTGTCTGAACCGGTAACTTCCGGGCTTGCGGTTTGCGGCGAGAGCGGTCGACGCTGGCATGAAAACGGGGGTAAAGTTCAGAAATTCAAACTTAAAGATGAACCCTGGCTGCAGCATTTTGCGACTCAGGTGACGGCCTGGACCACGGCCGATTTCGCTTTTCTGAAACAGCAGTACGCCATAGCTTTGCTAAAGTCCAGCCCGCCGATATTGCAACTGGCGCCGCGTCAGGCCGCCGCCCGGAACCTGATCTCATCTCTTGAAATATTTTTTTCTACCGACTGCCGTTATGTCGAGAAGATCATCATCCGTGAGTCGGATGATGATTATACCGTCATAAAATTTCTTGATGTTACCATCAACCAGCCCCTGCCGCCGGATGCTTTCAATTAACTTATTTCGTATGGTTAATCATATGTCCCAGTTGCCTTCTGCATGCCTTATAAGTGCAACGGCACACCAAAATCAATCACCTGGGAGTTGGGAATATCGAAATAGGAAGCGGCATCCAATTCATTACGGGATAGAAAGGTGAAAATGCGACTCTGCCAGCGGGGCATCTGCGGCTTGTCACTGGGCATAAATTTAATGCGGCCCAGGAAAAAAGCGGTCTTTTCAAAGTCGAAATCCATCCCCTGCTCCCGGGCCAGGGAGATCAGGTTACTGATCAACGGTTTTTCCATAAAACCGTAGTGAGCAATCACCTGGTAGAATCCACCCCCCAGTTTCTCAACTTCCACCTTCTGGTCGTTGGGAACCCGGGGTAATTCCGAAGAGGTATCAAAATGGAGCAGGGCCACCTCGGAGTGCAGGATTTTGTTGTGCCTCAGGTTGTGGAGCAGGGCCACCGGCACTGATTCCGGATTCCCGGTCATGAAAACCGCCTGGCCTTTGACCCGCTGAGGGGGATCTTTGGCAATCATCTCCTGGAATGATTTGAAATCCATCGTCAGGCTACGGATTTGCTCTCGGGTAATTTTTCGTCCCCGGCGCCAGATAACCATCATAAAGAAAATTACCCCGCCGATCACCAGCGGGAACCAGGCGCCATGCAAAACCTTGCTGATATTGGCCAGAAAAAAGGCACTGTCCACTACCAGGAAAAGGGCAATCAGCGGGATAACCGCACTTTTTTTCCAACCCCATCTTTCCGCAGCCACCACATAGAAGAGGACGCTGGAAATCAGCATGGTTGAGGTTACCGCAACCCCGTAGGCCGCCGCCAGTTTGCTTGATGACTGGAATCCCAGCACCAAGCTGATAGTACAGACCATCAGCGCCCAGTTTACCAGCGGAACATAGATCTGCCCCATATGCCGGGCCGCGGTATGAATGATTTTCATGCGTGGCAGGTATCCCAGTTGAATCGCCTGTCGGGTCAGGGAAAAGGCTCCGGAGATCACCGCCTGCGAGGCGATGATAGTTGCCGCAGTTCCCAGGATGACAACCGGAATTATCCCCCAGTGCGGGAGCATGGAAAAAAACGGATTATGGGCGGCTTCCGGATGCCGCAGCAGCAAGGCTCCCTGGCCGAAATAATTGAGCAGCAGGGCCGGCAGAGCAAAAGCGATCCAGACCAGGCGGATGGGGCGGGTGCCGAAATGGCCCAGATCGGCATAAAGTGCCTCGGCCCCGGTTACGACCAGAAAGACCGCCCCCAGAACCAGGAAGCCGTGGAGGTGATTATGGAGCAAAAAGGCTATCCCGTGCCAGGGGAGAAAGGCGGCCAGGATCCGGGGGCAGGCAACAACCTTGCCGATGCCTAAGAGGGCTAAAATAGTGAACCAGATGAAGACCACCGGTCCAAACAGTGACCCCACTTTTGCCGTACCCCGGCGCTGAAGGAAGAAAAGGGCAACCAGAATGATAATGGTCAGCGGAATAACGAAGGGGGCAAAATCGGGAGTAATAATTTTCAACCCTTCTACCGCACTCAAAACCGAAATGGCCGGGGTGATCATGCCGTCGCCGTAGAGCAGGCAGGCGGCAAAGAGACCAAAGGAAACCAGGATCGGCCGTGAGCCGGATTTTTTCAGCCCCTGGGGACGGATGAGGGAGGTGAGGGCGATTACCCCGCCTTCACCTTTATTGTCGGCCCGCAGGATAAAAGTCAGATATTTGATGGTTACGATGATGGTCAGGGACCAGAATATCAAAGAGAGTACGCCGAGAATGTTGGCCGGGGATGCGGCGATACCGTATTCACCGTGAAAACATTCGCGGATGGCATAAATGGGGCTGGTGCCGATATCCCCGAAAACGACTCCCAACGCCGCCAGTGAAAGAACCGCAAGGCGCTGTTTTTTCGGTTCAGAGCTGTTTTTTTGCTGATTTTCTGATCCCATGCTTTAGTGTCGCCCTTGAATTTACTTATAGCTTCGTTTGCCGTCTTTTAACCTGATTAAACTCAATCGTAACTTGCGCGGGTCACTTCGTCACTCATGGTTGGTGCGACAAGAGGCCTCCATGCAGACTCCTCCCAGGTTTCGAGGCGAGTATGCATTTCAAGATATTTTTTCGGTATGGGGTGCGTACCGACAACAACTTTGACCCCATAGCGTTCTTCAAGGAAGGCCTTGAATGTCTCGATATGGGGGCAGGGAGGATAACCAACTATCAGGCCGGTGGCTAAATGAATGATCTCGGCGCCATTTTTCACCATTTCTTCGCCGGTATACTCTATATTGCCGCCGGGGCAGCCATCGCAGGTTGTAAAACCGACTAACTCAATTTCAGTCTCTTTGTAAATGCTGAAAGCCCCCTCCTTGTTTCTCATGGCTCGAAAACATTTCCCTCCGGCACAGCGGCGGTAGCGGTCGCAGATGATAATTCCAATCTTCTTTTTTGCATTCATTTCAGGATACTCCAATTTTTATTGCATTAACAGAACTATAAGGTTGCTTAGGTTGAGAGTCACTTGCCGGGTCGAGATCCAGCACCTGGTTAGACCTTATAATATCCCAAGCAGTGTCAGTCCGTCACGAAAAAGAACAAACGCTAAAACACATAATGCCAGGCCCAGGAAACGCATTGTGTATATGTATACATTACCATCTAAAAAAGATCTGGATTTGTCAACCAGAACAGCTAATAGAATTTTTGATCCCACCAACATAGTATAAAAGCTGCAAATGAAGGCCCAGGGAGCAATAATATTTACGCTCATTGCTTTGGTTATTATGGGTGCGCCGACACTAAACCAAAACAGATAGGGGTGTGGGTTGAGAGCGTTGACTAATATTCCTTTTATTAGAGATCTTGACTTTTCCGCTGGAAGATTCAGCTCAATTCCTTTCGAGCGAATACTTTCGTAGCCCATATATGAAATAACCAACCCGCCAGTCAGCGAAATGATTCCTAATATTTTATGAAAGCTGGATAACTTTGCCAAAATAAATAAAGTTAGAATGATTATTGGCAAATCGGTGATAATTGGAGCGACAGCAACTTTTACGCCGGACTTAATGTCTTGCTGAAGTGTTTCAGAGATTACAAGCGTCAAAAGTGGACCCGGTGCAAAACCTGCGGATAAGCCAAGTATAATTCCAATGGTCAGGAAATTTATCATTTTAGTTTATGATTGCTTATTGTGACGGGGAAGTTGTTTCTGCGCCGAAGCGATTACCTCCCGCCGTTCCCGCCAGAACGCCGCATTCGATGAGTATCCAGATTTGCCCAATAACAGGGATAAGATTGAGGAGTAACCACCAGCCCGATTTGTCCCGATCATGCCAGCGTTTGATTTGTACGGCTAGCCAGATCCACATTACGATGACGAAATTTGCCAGCGTTATCAATGCCGGGCCAACGGTCATCGGATTCTCCGGCCCATACGGTCCCATCAATTGCTGGAAGGAGGTGCCCCATCCTATTAAGCTTAAGGTTACAATCCAAAATGGCAGCCGATTGATACGGCCACGAAAAGAAAACAAGAGTGACTTTATGTACATAACTTATTCCTTGAGTTCAATATGGAGCTGTCCTTCGCGGATGGTGATAGATTTCACACCGTCGGAAAAAGCTTTCCAGAAGCCTCGGTCGCCGCCAAACTCTTTTACCAGATCAACATTTTTAAGGCCGCCAAGCCAGGCGGCGGGTACGGGAACGCCCATGATGCTGACCCCCCGGATTATCACTACCGGACGCTGAGCCCGGTATGCCAATTCCAGACCCGCCCTGACCCGCAAAGTTTTACCGCCAAACACCGGGAAATCCTGGTCGACGGGCAAGAGGAGCCTGGCACTGACCAGATCTTCCGACAGATCAATGGCCATTTTTCTGGCCAGATCAGTATTCTTTGCCAGAAGACCGTTAAGTTCACGCTCACTCAAGTTTATTTCCCTTGAAGCCCCCTCCTCACTATAGGCTTCAGGTTTCAGTCGGCCACCGGCCGGCCGGTCTTTCTTCTGCGGTTTTGCGTTTGAAATTTTTGATGCTTTTGATGTTTTTGGTGCATTTGTCGCCGGCTGCCGCTTATAGACCGGACGGTCTAATTGCTCCAGTTTATGCTCAAGGCGATTTTCCTCCTGCGGGCTTAAAACCACCGGCTTAAAAGGACGGGGAAAGAACCAGGCCCTGGCCGCAAAGATGGTTCCGGTAACAGCGATAATCAACACCAAGACCGCAATGCCAAAAACCTGCAAACCTGAAAAACCTTTTCTGCTCTCCTGTTCGGGCATGGAATTATCTCCGAAAATGTAAAATATTGATATGCATTATCCCGGTCGTCTCTCCACTGTTTTTAAACAAAAAAGGGGCGGCGATCCGTGGTCGCCGGCATAGCAAGTCGAATCAGAAGGTAATTATTTCATATCCTTTTTTACGATATGCTGCCATGCCGGGATGGCCGGACATATCGGCCAGCAGGGTCAGTCCCTGCTCCTTTGCCGCCTCAAGGGTTCCGAGTTTATTTGAACATGCTTTGCAAACACCTTCAACCAGACCGGCTTGTAAATTCTTGTTCCATAATCCATTTAAGGGGTTATCCGGTTTTGCCAGTTCGGGGATTAATTTGACTGAAGCTCCTTCCAGAATAATTTTTACCTCATCTCCTCCGGCTCGCATATCCGAAGCGTTCAATAGCACATGGATAAAGCACATCGGATCGCCATTAAAAACAAACAACACAAATTTTTTCATTAGTTAACTCCTTTACTGGTTGAAATTTTTTCCGATTCGCGTCCAGACTGAACATCAGATTATGACTTTTACGCGTCTGACCTCCTCGCTATATATACGCCGTAGCTGTAATGAGCTTTGTATCTTTCATATAGTTCGATTTCCCGAAGTTCTGATTTTACAAGCGCCCGGGCCTCCACACTATTTTCGTTCCGGTCCAGAAAATCTTGAAACGTTGATCGCATGGGTTCGTAATAATTATCTAGCCAGCACTGCTCGGGTAAAACGAAGTAGCCTGTCGGTGAATAACCATTTTTTTCCAGCACCTTTATCTTTGCTGATGCCGTGTCGATTTCGGGGTACTCACTCTCCCAATGATGTTGAATCTCCGGAGGACGAGTGTTTGTAGTCCAGGTAATCTCCGAGACAATCAGCAACCCTCCCGGTTTCAGGTAGCGCCGCCAATCTGCGACACCTTTATTAAATCCAATATTGTAGATTGCGCCTTCCGACCAGATAACATCAAACTCCTCGTCCTCAAACGGCAGTTTTTCCATTGCAGCGCAAAGAGGTGTAATTTTCCCCCCAAGTCCATTGCTTTCAGCTCTGATTTTCAGAACATCCAGAAAGTTTTGCAGGAAGTCTATGGCCGTTATTTGAGTGTTGAGCAGGCGTGCCAGAGTTAACGTCGAAGAACCCGTACCACAGCCTATATCAGCAATCTTTAATGGTACATTGCGATCTATATTGGCAAGATCGACTGCTTTTTCGGTTTCCTCATCACCTCCGGGCCCTTGACGTTTTGCTCCCACATGAAGGTCTATAGGTAATTGAAAATCATTCACTTTCTTCTCCTTCCTTGGTCGCAGGTGTAATGTCTCGGTTCCAGCGGCGGTATGGGGTCTGACCCCGGTTCCCGCCGCGGTTCCCCAGTCTTCTATAGCCTTCTATTACCGATAACCCATACATGAAAAAACATGTTTTGTGAATGGAAAAATGTGGGCTGGATAAAGAGTGGGGATTGATCGAGTGATCGAGAGTATTTTTTGGCCGGCGGCGTTGTCCATTGTGCTTTTGCCGGTTCTCTCAGAACTTTGTCGCAATCAGGTTGCCGATGGCCCAGATAATATCGAGCTGAAACATGCGGTCGAGTTTACGGTCAAAAAGGTATTGTGCCCGGGCCGGAAATTCAGCATCACCCTCCCAGAGAGCGATCGTCCAGTTGAGGCCGGGGAAGATCTCAAATTTAACCCCGAATTCACCGTAAGCTGCCGGTTGGCCGCCCCAAAACCGGGCTCTTTTTATGAATCTCGCTCCGTTATCAGCAAATTGTTGTGCCAGGATCAGTGATGCCATAAGGTGTGGGCCGCGAAAGAAAGTGGTGCCGCCGGTTAGGTGATTTTCGTTGATAAGCTCAGTCTCCGGCGGCAGTTTTTTGTGTTCGGCAAGGTAGTTGAGCAGGGCCAGGATTACCAGACCTTCCTGATAACGAAGTCGGGGTTGTTGGTCCCCAAGATATGTTATTGTTCTGGATGATGGACGGATGCTGATAATTCGATTAAACCAGGGCATTTCCAGGGTGTTCCCAGTGCCTTTCGATATACCTTCAATTTGGTTTGTCCGGGTATTTTCAGCTAAGGTCGAAACAATTTGCCACCACTCAGGGTTGAGCTGGTTTAGGTGCTGATATCTGGCATTGGTTTCCGGGTCGGTTGGTAACTCTGCGGTTACTCTCTTCTCTTCGTTCACAATTTCTTCCGTAAACAATAATTGTCGATTCAGTTGTTGATGTGCTATAATAGAGGTTTCAGTTTGCTGCTATGCTATAAACTATGTCATGAATAATTTCAATTGTCTTGAGAGATAAGGTTATGAAAAAAGTACATCTGATCGGAATCTGCGGTACGGCAATGGCCGCTCTGGCAAGTATGCTGAAAGATACGGGCTGGGATGTTTCCGGTTCTGACGCGGCGGCCTATCCGCCGATGAGTGATCTGTTGCGTGAGCGCGGCATTAAAGTTCAGAGTGGCTATGTGGCGGAGCGGATTGAGCCGGATTTGGATCTGGTGGTGGTGGGAAATGTTGCCGCGAGGAGTAATGCTGAGGCGGTAAGGGCCGAAGAGCTTGGTCTTCATTGTCGATCTCTGCCGGAAACTTTGTGGGAGGAGTTTCTTAAGCTTAAGAAATTACGTCTGGTGGTTGCCGGCACCCACGGGAAGACGACTACAGCCTCCATGCTGGCCTGGGGTTTGCGGAGCTGCGGGGCGCAACCTTCCTTTATGATCGGGGGGGAGCTCTTAAATTTCTCAGCGAACTACCATCTCGATTCGGGCACCGGTTTTGTGCTTGAGGGAGATGAATATAACAGCTCCTGTTTTGACCGGCACGCCAAGTTTCACCACTACCGTCCGACGCAGTTGATTATAACCGGGGTTGAAATGGACCATGTCGATCTCTTCTCCGGGATTGATGAGATTGTCGCTGAATTTCGCCGGCTCATAAAGAGTTTGCCGGAAAACGGTCTGCTGGTGGCGTCAGCCGATTGTGAAATACTGCTGCAATTACTGCCGGAAGCCCCCTGTCGGGTATTGACTTATGGCCGGGCGGCCGTGGCGGATTATCGTCTAATTGATTACACTCCTTTAGATAAAGGCGGACAATTTAAGGTACGGGCGCCCGGAGGCATGATCCGGGAATTAATGGTCAGCGCGATCGGTCGGCATAATGCGGAAAACTCCCTGGCTACAGCGGTATTGTTAGAATCAATGGGCTTTAAGCAATCTGAGATAGCACTCGGTCTTGAAACCTTTAAAGGAGTAAAGAGGCGGCAGGAGATCTTTGCCCGCCTGGATGAAACTATATATATCAGCGATTTTGCCCATCACCCGACGGCGATCAAACGGACGCTGGAGGGCCTGCGGGAACATTTCCCGACGCATCGTCTGCTCGCGGTTTTTGAGCCGCGTACCGCCACCAGTCGGCGCAATCTTTTCCAGAAGGAGCTGGAGAGATCTTTTACAGCCGCCGATGAGGTTCTCCTGGCTCCGGTTCACGGGGCCGCAAAGCTTGACGCGGAGGAGCGGCTCGATACGCAACGTCTGGCCCTGCGGATAGGCTCTCAGGGTAATCAACCGGCCCAGGCTTTCTCTTCTATAGATGAGATTTGCCAGCAGCTTGAATCTCGGGCCGGGCACCGCGAACTGGTGGTTTTGATGAGCACTGGAGACTTTGGCGGGCTCTACCGGCGGTTGCGTGATTTAAGTTCGGAATGATCGCTTAAAGGGGCGCTTTAGTGCCTTACAGGTTATTTTCTTGTTTTTTAACAAGAAAATGTTCTGATAAGAGCACTTATTTGCGGGCCAATAAATCTCTTTTGGGTTGCGGGG
>JANTFH010000014.1 GCA_024763535.1 Thermodesulfobacteriota bacterium | reverse complement strand
CCCCCTTTTTTGTTGCTTGTCATGATTACCGTTTGTCTCTATTCCGGTATAGCATTCAACTGAATCAAGGCTTCAAAAGCGGAAGATCTTCTCGCGGCAAATTGACCAAACCATTTATCGTAGATTTTCAGGATCTCTTTATCGCGATAGAGTTTGGAGATCACCCGATCGGCAATCAGGCGAAAATCTGCATCATTGCGTCGGACCGCCAGTGCGAAAGGCTCAAACGTATACAGATCACTGAGAATCGTGAAATCACTCGGATTCTTTGCCGTCAAAGCCAGGCCTATCAACACTACCTGGTCCCCGGAAAAAGCATCTATTTTCTTATTCTGCAAGGCTTTGAGTCCATCAGCCGCCGAATCGAGCAGAACAACTTCAGCATCAGTTCCGGTATCCTTAAGCATCTTTTTGAGATTTACCACCGTGGTCGTGCCCTTAATAACTCCAAGTTTTTTGCCCTTGAAGTTATTTCTGATATCCGTAGTTCTCAAAGTCATAAACGAGGCCCCGGTTACAAATGTCAACTGAGTAAAATCGACTACCTCACAGCGGGACAAAGTCTTTGTGGTTGAGCCGCAGAGGATATCAATTTTATTATTATTTAAGGCGGTAAAACGATCGGCGGCAGTTACGGGAACGTACTCAACCTTAATCTTCTGGCCGATTTTATATTGAACCGTAGCGGCAATCTCCCGACCTAAATCGATTGAGTAACCAATCGGGTTACCTTGCTTATCGAGAAAAGACATGGGCGGCTGCGAAGCCCGGTAACCGATGGTAATTTTTCCGGCCTTCTGGATTTTCTGCAACGTACCGGTCAACTCCTGCGCCGATAACGGGTTGACGAAAAAAGCCAGCATTAAAAATAGGGTCAGTAAACTTTTCATCACAATTTTCTCCTGTTTAGATTTTGTTGTTTATAAATGCGTTTTGCTTATAACACCCTTTGCTCTCAAATTACAATACACAACTTAATTAATGATATTTATATCTTTAAAACCCCCAGTTAGCCTTAAAATCAGAACCCCAGCAGACGGCCGACCTGAAAGACTACGGTTGAAAGTATAAAGGCGAAAGTGGTACTGTAAAGAACAGAGAAAAGGGCCCAGTTCCAGGAGCCGGACTCACGGGCAATGCAGACTACAGTCACGAAACAGGGTGCGTAAAACATCATAAAGAGCAGGGCACTTAAAGCCACCAGTGGACTCCAGGCCGGATCCCGGGCCAGACGGACGCCGAGGGAGCCGGAGGCTTCCGGGTCGGTTTCCCCCATAGAGTATGCCGTCCCCAGGGTTGAAACCACAACTTCCTTGGCCGCGAACCCTCCTAAAAGCGCAATATTGGTCCGCCATTCAAAACCGCTCAACCAGGTCACCTTCTCCATCGCAACCCCGATCTTTCCGGCGATTGAATTTTGCAGGGTCAGGGCTTTCTCCCGGTTATCTATAGCCAAAAGCCTCTTTTCAGAAACTTTACTCCCGGGTTCATAAAGAGCCGCAACCCGGGCCCGCTCCTTCATGAAAGAGGCCTTCTGTTCCGGGTTCAGACCGGGATAGGTCATCATCGCCCACAGGATAATCGAGATCATAAGAATCACGGTTCCGGCTTTTTTGATATACTGCCAGGAACGCTCCCAGGTATGAATCATCAGGCCCTTGAATGTAGGAAAGCGGTAGGGCGGCAGTTCCATAACAAACGGGGTCGGGGTGCCCCGCAGGACCGTCATGCGTAATACTTTAGCCGCGACCAGAGCGATGATCCAGCTCAGGATTGTAAAAGCAAACATATAAAGGGCTTTATGCCGGGCGAAGAAAGCCCCGATCAACAAGGCCAAAATCGGCAGTTTGGCCCCGCAGTTCATAAAGGGAACCGTAAGCAGGGTTGCCATTCTCTCTTTCGGTGAACGCAATGTCCGGGTCGCCATGACCCCGGGAACGGCACAGCCGCCGGCAATGCCGCCGGAGACGATAAAGGCCATCACCGAACTGCCGTGCAGACCGAACACTCTGAAAATGCGGTCCATCATGAAAGCGACCCGGGCCAGGTAACCGGAATCCTCAAGAATAGCAATACAGAAAAACATCAGCATAATCAGCGGAACGAAGCCTAAAACCCCGCCGACCCCGTTGATGACCCCGGAGATCAGCATAGATTTCAGGGGGCCGTCGGCAAGCAGGCCGTCAACCGCGGCGGCGAGCCAGTTGAAAACCGTCTCGACCCCGGTAACCGGCAGGGCACTCAGAGAGAAGGTAATCTGGTAAATTGAGAAAAGAACCGCCAGCATAATAAGCGGCCCGGCAAAACGATTAGTCAGCACTTTATCGATATGATCCGAGGTATAGAGCCGGTTCTCATCGTAATGATGGGTTATAATGCCGCGTTTCAGGATACCCTTGATAAAACCGTAACGATGGTCGGCAATCAGGGCTTCGGGATAGGTATCGAAGGTTTTCAGCAGGTGATCCGCCACTTTCTCCGCTTCCTGCAATAGCCGGTCGGCTAAATCGGAATCGGCGGCGCGAACCTCCTGAATCAGGATTTCGTCATTTTCAACTATCTTGACCGCGATCCAGCGGGAGGGATATTTTTTATCGAGAAGATTACGCTCCCGGATCATATCGGTCATCGACAAAAGAGTCTGATCGATATCATCACCGTAGGATATCTTCAGCTTGCCCATATCCGGAGGCGCGATCCGCCCCGCTGCCATATCACCGGCCGCAAGCATAAGATCATCAACGCCGCGCCCCGAACGGGCGACAATCGGAAACACCGGCACGCCGAGAAACAGAGAGAGCTTTTCAACATCAATATCCATCCCCCGGTCTTTGGCAACATCAACCATATTCAAAGCCACAATCAGGGGAATCTTAAGCTCCAGCAGCTGGCAGGTAAGATAGAGATTTCGTTCAAGGTTGGCGGCATCAACAATATTGATGACCACCGCCGGCTTTTCATTGGCAAGAAAATTCCGCGCCACCACCTCCTCTTCCGAGTAGGCGGTTAATGAATAGGTACCCGGCAAATCAACGATTACGGCCTCAAAACCATCCTTTTCATAGGCCCCTTCCTTGCGCTCAACCGTAACTCCGGGATAATTCCCGACATGCTGGCGGGCCCCGGTCAGAGCATTAAAGAGTGTGGTTTTACCGGCATTGGGGTTCCCGGTCAAAGCCAAAGTTATCTTACTCATCAACCTCAACCTCGATATAATCCGCCTCATTATTGCGTAATGTCAGGGTATTGCCGCGAATCCGCAAAGCCACCGGGTCATTCAACGGAGCCCGGCCCTGTATCGTAATTTCAGTACCCTTAATCAGGCCCATATCCCGAATCCTACGGCCCAAATCACCAGCCACTTTAACCGCAGTAATAGTACCATGCTGATTTTTGGCCATATGACGCAATGAAATTTTCTTCATCTTAAATCCTGTATAAATTTACCGGCTAAATCCAATATCTACAATTAGCCTCAACTAACTACTGGAGAAAAAAAAACCCCTTTACGAATTAAAACAAAAACATCGTAAAGGGAAAGAGAAGATGATAATCTTTCAGGCTATCTTAAACTCTTAAGCCGCGCGAACCAGAATTTTCTCCGCAGCTCCGTCACCCAAACTAACGGTTGAACCGTTAAGCCGTACCAGACATCGGGAACTGTCGGAGGCGCAAACCAGTTCAACCTTCTGCCCCGGAAAGATTCCCAGTGCCGCCAGGCGGCCGCAGACACCCCGGCCGCCATCCACCCGGCAGACCTCAAGACGTCGGCCGCAACCGGCTTCAACCAGCGGCAATTCCCCATCCAGGGGCAGTTGCCGCCGACAGCCGTAACCCCGGCCCGAGCCCGCAACCCGGTGACAACAACGATTTACAAAACCTGCTTTCGACATTCACTCCCACCAACAAGATAAACTGACAACTAATTTAAGTTTAAACCAACTACTATGGTTAGTCATAACAAACTTAAGTTGCCAAGTCAATAAAATTGTTGACCTACTTTCTGAGAAATAGAAATTTTATACCGTCCCGAAAGCTGTCTACTTGGTATATTGATCAATAATTTGAAGCAGATGACCGGTCACCGGCGGAACCTTTTTAAGATTGGCTTTACCGGCAAAGATATCCCCGGCGGTCAACCCGCTGGCTCCGTAAAAATCGTCCGTTGCGGCATAATCGATCGCCAGAACCGAACCGGTGAACGAAACTCCGGCAAAAAGCCCCCGGGCCCGCGAGTAAGTATAGACCTCGGCCTCCAGCCTGATATCAGTACCCGCGGACACATTGCGCCCCACCGGCCCGGCCGCGACCGCCGCATCAGCCCCGAGGGTAAATTTACCCTGGGCCAGACGATCGACGCTCTTGCGACTCTTAAAGACCATGATCGCATCTATAGACTGAACCCCGGCCTGAAATCCAAAGCTACCACCTCCGACGTTCACAAATACCGGATTGGACCAGTTGCCGTCATCTTTACGGCACATCATCACGCCCCAGCCGTAACGGCCGCCGGCGATGAAACCGGCCTTGATAATCCCGGGAATAATCGCGATTGCCAGGGCGTTATTAAGCAGGGCTTTGGGGGGCGCATTGTCGGGCATGGCCACAAACTGACGAAAGACATCAGCACAAACCTCAACCTTGGCAATTTCCCTGTTATTTTCGGCAAATACCGGAGCCGAAGAGATTATAAACAACAGACAGAAAAAACAGATCACAACTTTTTGACAACGCATAACAGACTTCTCCTTAGATTTCATAGCGTTTTATTTCTCCACTAAATTACAGCGTTTTCACCCTGCAAGTCAAGCGCAAAGTAACTGCTTTTTCAACCACAGACGAAACCGGATACAATTCCTTGTCCGTGTATGTCTGGTCGAGTAGACCGGTTTCTTCCGATGCTTCAGGTTGAGGTTTGTTTTCTCAGTTTTCCGCCTGGTTTCCCGGCGGTGCCACAGTATTTCAACCATACATCAGTTGGCCCCGGTCCCTTTTAGAACCGTGCTGGCGCTATTTACGAACACGGCTCCTCACGAGTACACTTCACGATTAAGTGAAAAGGTTTACCGTTATACGCGGACGAGGTTTGGAGTACCTAATCGGACAAGATCTCTCTCCCGAAGTAATTAAACAATTGGCCGACCATATTACCGACTTTTCCCTGGCCGAATTAAGGCCGTTGCTAAAGAGCCGTAAAACTAATGCGGGGATAAACCCTGCAATCCAAATACGGCCATTTCGGCCCGCACCCAAGGTCGCAAATAAGTGCGCTTCTCCGGCAACAAAAAAGCGCCCGACAGTATTATTGCCGGGCGCTTTTTTGTTATTTTGGACAATCTATTACAGCATGTCGAAGGCATTAATCCTCGATGAGGAACCGGGCGCCATCGCCTTCACCGGGTAGGTAAGATCCCATAGGAGCAAGCTTTTTGTTGTAAGCGTCGCAATCGATGACATTCTTCCAAAGCATATCCAGGGCTTTGGCTTCCTGATCATTTTCCGGTACAAATGTAGCAATTTTTTCTTTGATGGTAATTTTCATTTTTGACTCCTTACGAAAGCTGAAGTTATGCTGCTTAACAATAAAATCTAACCATATTGGTATGGTTAACATGGAAATATTTCGATGTCAAGAAAAAATAATTTTACCTTATTTTTAACTCCTTTGGTAACGAGACCAGACTACAGAGAAAAAAAATAAAAGGTGACTGTTCAGCTAACTCGTAAATTCACCAATATTTGAGGCTTTCTGACTTACGCTGAATAGCGTTTTCAGACCGCTATCGCAGCCACAAAATTAAAAGTAAAATTGACACTCCCGCTAGAATATAAGACCTATGCCCGGCCGCACTGTGCATCTGTGACTAATTAAACCTGTTGACAAATTCCAGGTTTATGCCTTAATCAACCAACATTCAAATTCACTTAACCAATCTAGAGTAATTCATTATGGACGGTTCTTACGGTCGGATTCTGAAAATAGATTTAACCCATAAAACATTTCAAATTGAAAAACCAGCTGCGGAAACTTATCGCAAATACCTGGGCGGTAAAGGACTGGCCTCTTATCTGCTCTACAAAAACAACCCTCCTGGAATTGATCCGCTGGCGCCGGATAATTGCCTGATATTTGCCACCGGCCCATTTACCGGGAGCCAGATCTGGGGTTCCTGTCGTTACGGTGTCTACAGCAAATCACCACAAACCGGCATCTATGCCGAATCCTATGCTGGTGGCAAAGTGCCGGAAGCAATCGATGCTACAGGCTTTGACGCAATTTTGATTAAGGGCTGCAGTTCCAGCCCGACAGCTCTCAAAGTTCATCCTGACGGAGCTGATTTTTCTCCGGCAGATGATCTCTGGGGACTTGACACTTGCAAAAGTGAAGATGCCCTGCACAAACATTTCACTACCGGCGACGACCATAAATCCGGGGGGGTTGTTATCGGCCCGGCCGGTGAGAATCTGGTACGCTTTGCGGTTATTGAAAATGATTACTGGCGCTCGGCCGGACGCACCGGCATGGGTGCCGTTATGGGCGCTAAAAAACTTAAAGGGATTTTTTTCACCGGGGATTGCCGCCGGCCGGTGGCCGAATCGGATAAACTTGCAAACTGGGCCAAAAAATTTGCGGCCGCCAACCGGAACCTTCCCGGAGTTCAGGCCTATAAAAATTCCGGCACCCCGATAATGGTCAAGATCATGAACGAAGCCGGGGCTTTTCCGACCCGTTACTGGTCGAAGGGCAGTTACAGCGCATGGCCGAAAATCGGGGCTGAAGCCCTGCATGAACGCTGCACCGTCAAAGCCCACGCCTGCCTAAAATGTTTTATGGCCTGCGGCCGCCTGACCACAATTCAACAGGGGCGCCATTCCGGCCTTACCCTTGAAGGACCGGAGTATGAAACCATCTACGCCTTCGGCGGCCTCTGTCAGATCGACAATATCGAAGAGATTGCTTACCTGAACGCTATCTGCGACCGTCTGGGCATGGACACAATCACCGCCGGTAATCTCTGCGCCTTTACGATTGAAGCCCAGCGTCGGGGCCGAATAGATTACCCGATCGATTACGGCAACGTCGATGCTATCGCCACTCTACTTAATGAAATTGCGGCAAAGAAAGGTATCGGTGCAATACTTGCAGAAGGCATCAGAAATGCTGCCGCCGTCTGGGATCTTGAAGATCTGGCAGTCCATGTCAAAGGCCTCGAACCGGCCGGCTACGACCCCCGGGTTCTAAAAGGCATGGGTTTAGGCTATGCCACCTCCGACCGCGGCGCCTGCCATCTGCGCACCACATTTTATAAGCCTGAATTAAGCGGCATCATCGATCCGGAGACCACCACCGGCAAAGCCGAACTGCTACTTGATTACGAAGATCGTCTGACTATTTTCGACAGCTTAATTCTCTGCCGTTTTTTCCGCGACCTCTACCCCTGGGAAATTCTCAGCGAACTCCTCGAATCAGTAACCGGAACCAATCTCGACCGCAGCCAACTCGGAGAAATTGCAGCCCGAACCGCCAACCTGATACGCCGTTTTAACCTGCGTGAAGGAATGAGCCCGCAGGCCGACGCTCTCCCCAAACAACTGCACCGCCGCCTCGAAGATTCAGACAAGGTTATCACTGAAGCCGAACTTAAAATAATGCTCAGTGATTATTATCTTTTAAGAGGTTGGGATAAAAAAGGGATACCTATTCCGGGTCAAGCTATATTTGATTGACATAAATGCCAACAGATACTACTTCATGTTATAAGAACTTCAACACGAAACTTGGCGAATCCGTAAAAAAAACTTTGCGGGATACAACCCTGCCGGAGAACTGAATGAACAAATCTGCAAAAAAGCAAAAACAGGATCTCTGCCACAATATCAGCCGAGATGACATCGAACGCCTGATTGGCGGCCGCCATCATAACCCGCATGCGATTCTTGGATCGCATCAGCTTTACGATGAAAGCTGGGTAATTCGGATCTGGCATCCGCGAGCCGTCAAAGCGGAGTTCCGGCAGCTGGAGCAGAATTTAAGAGTAATGAGTGTGATTGATGAACGCGGGCTTTTTGCCACGCAAATTGACCGCCCGGAACCCGGCAGCGCATTCATTTTCTATTTTATGGATGGTTCCAGCTGGGAAATGTTTGACCCCTACTCCTTTTCTCCCAGCCTCGGCGAACTTGACCTGCACCTGCTGCGGGAGGGTCGGCATCAACGCCTCTTTAACCATCTCGGAGCGATCTGCCGAAATCACCAAGGCGTTGACGGCGTCAGTTTCAGTCTCTGGGCCCCGAATGCTGAACGGGTCAGTCTGGTCGGTGATTTTAATCAATGGGACGGCTTACGCACTCCGATGCGCTCTCTGGGTGAATCCGGCATCTGGGAAATTTTCATTCCGAAAATGACTGCGGGCACTGTCTATAAATATGAAATTCGCACAAAATCCGGTGATCTGCGCTTAAAAAGTGACCCTTTGGCTTTCAGTATGGAGTTACGTCCGCAAACAGCGGCGATCGTTTTTGATCAAAATAATTTCGACTGGAACGATAAAGAGTGGGAAAAACAGCGTGCGGCCCGGCAGGCCGCGGATGCCCCGCTGGCCATCTATGAGGTCCATCTCGGATCATGGAAACGCTGCCCGGAAGAGGATAACCGCTTTCTAAGCTACCGGGAACTGGCACCACAGCTGGTCAGCCATGTCAAGAGACTGGGGTTCACCCACATCGAACTGCTGCCGGTCAGCGAATATCCTTTGGATGACTCCTGGGGCTACCAGGTCAGCGGCTACTATGCTCCAACCAGCCGTTATGGCAGTCCGGATGATTTCAAATTTTTTGTTAACTACTGTCATCAACACGATGTCGGTGTGATTTTAGACTGGGTTCCGGCTCATTTCCCCAAGGATGATTTCAGTCTGCGCCTTTTTGACGGCACCGCCCTCTACGAACATGATGATCCACGCCGGGGTGAGCATCCCGACTGGGGCACCCTGATTTTTAATTTCAACCGCCCCGAGGTAGCCAACTTTCTCGCCGCCAACGCCTATTTCTGGTTTGAGTATTACCACATCGACGGTCTCAGGGTGGATGCCGTCGCCTCAATGCTCTATTTAGACTACAGCCGTAAGGAGGGAGAGTGGCTGCCCAACCACTTAGGCGGCCGGGAGAATCTTGAAGCCATCGCCTTTTTGAAGGATCTCAATCACAACATCAACGAACTCTACCCTCACCGTCTGATGATTGCTGAAGAGTCGACCAGCTGGCCCGGGGTCAGCCAACCGGTTGAGTTCGGTGGCCTCGGTTTCCGCCACAAATGGAATATGGGCTGGATGAATGATACCCTGGACTATTTTGCCATCGACCCGCTCTACCGCTGTCACCACCATAACCAGATTACCTTCTCGATTATCTACGCCTTCAGCGAACATTTCCTGCTCCCTTTCTCCCATGACGAGGTTGTCCACGGCAAAGGCTCGCTGCTCAGTAAAATGCCGGGCGACAAGTGGCAGAAATTTGCCAACCTGCGTCTTTTATTAAGTTATCAATTTACCCACCCCGGTAAAAAACTGCTTTTTATGGGTAATGAATTCGCTCCGGAAAAGGAGTGGAATTTTGCCGCCAGTCTCGACTGGCACCTGCTTGACCAGGATACGGATCGACAGAAGTTTTTTCACTTTGTCGCGGATCTTATCCATCTCTATCGCAGGCTTCCCGCTCTCTGGCAGAAAGACGACGATGACACCGGTTTTGCCTGGATCGACTGCCATGACTATGAACATTCAATCCTGATTTATCAGCGCCGGGGACAAAATGAAGATGATAGTCTGGTATGTGTCTTAAATCTCACCCCGGTAACCCATCATAAATACCGCATAGGCCTGCCGGAATGCGCTGACTATATTGAACTTTTCAATTCCGACGCGGATATCTACGGCGGCAGTAACCAGGGAAATCTTGGCAAAATCAGTGGTACGGAAATTCCCTTCCATAACCAGGCCGCATCGGCAGAAATCACAATTCCACCTCTGGGAACATTGATTCTGAGCCGTGATTTATAGACCGACCGGGATAAAATTCGCCCCCTTAAAGTAATCTGGACTTGACTTTAGAACGAACCGGGTTTAGAAGCGGGATGCAGGTTAGATCAGCTTGAGAAAACGAAGTTTACGACTCTTTTCCTCAGCTCTCGCTCCGCTGGTTTCAACCGACCAAGACAACAACAACCTGAGACAAGAAGATTATATGATGCAGGAGATAAGATTTCACGGCCGCGGCGGTCAGGGAGCGGTAATCGCTTCCAAAATTATGGCGCAGGCGCTCTTTTTTGAAGATCGTTACGCCCAGGCCTTTCCCACTTTCGGGGCTGAGCGCCGCGGGGCTCCGGTTGCCGCTTTTGTCCGTGCCGATGATCATTTCATCAATGTCCGCAGCCGGGTCACAACCCCCGACTTTGTGGTCGTCATGGCGGCCAGGATGATTGAATCCGTACCGGTTACCGACGGTCTTAAAGAGGGCGGCCTTATCCTTATAAACAGCGATCTTAAGGCCGCGAAATTCAACTTCGGAAACACCGCTTCAACCACTGCCGGACTGCCATTTCGGGTTGTAACTATAAATCTTAACCGGATTGCGCTTAAATTCGGTCTCGGCACGGAAATCATGCCGTTGATCAATGCCCCGGTGCTCGGAGCTTTAGCTAAAGTCAGCGGCCTGGTCAAACCGGAAAGTCTGATTCGGGCCCTGCCGGATTTTATTCCCGCCCGGCTTAAAGATAATGAAAAAGCGCTCCTGGCAGCTTACGAAAAAGCAGGCGAATAGACAAATGAATAACTTAAAATATATTTCGGCCATCCGCAACGGTGATTTTACCGGGCTGCCGATTGCCGGCAGTTCAACCGCGGTCAATATGACCGGAAACTGGAAGTTTTTCCGGCCGCTATTGAAACCGAAAAAAGCGCCCTGTTTTGAGGCCTGCCCCCTGCATATCGGGATTTCCGACTACATCAAGGAGTTTGCCGCCGGTAATCACCTTGCCGCCCTGGAAATTCTGCGCCTGAGCAACCCGATGCCGGCAATCACCGGCAGGGTCTGCCCCAATTTCTGCCAGAGCGCCTGTAACCGTACCGATTTTGATGAAGCCCTGCAGATCGGCAATCTTGAACGGGCTCTGGGTGATTTCGGACTAGACCACCCACACCCGGGCAACGATAAAGATGAAAATAAAACGGCCGCCATCATCGGTTCCGGCCCGGCCGGTCTTGCGGCAGCAATCTTTCTCACCCGGGCCGGAGTTAAGGTCACAATTTTCGAGCAAAATACGGCCCCCGGCGGCCTTTTGCGTTACGGCATTCCTGCCTATCGTCTGCCGCGCCCGATCCTTGATCAGGAGATCGACAATATAATTGAAAGTTATAAAATTGAGCTCAAATGCAACCACCGGATAGAATCCGCACAGTTAAAGAAACTGACGGCTGAATACGATGTGCTAATTGCCGCTCCGGGACTTTCCCGCTCCAGCATTCCGGCACAATGGCCTGATATCCCGAAAATCAAAGGAGCGCTGGACCTGCTGGCGGCAATCAGCCGCAACGAAACCATCCCGGGCCAAAATTTTGTAATCATCGGCGGCGGCAACGCCGCCCTGGATACAGCCCGCTCCCTTAAACGACTGGGAAAAACGGTAAAAATCATCTACCGCCGCACCCGGGCTGAGATGCCCGCCTACCCTGATGAAATCATGGAAGCCTTGGAAGAGGGTCTGCAGATTCAGGAAGAGGTCGTCGTCGCCAAGGTTGCAGGTACTGGTGATGCCTTAAACCTTGATCTACATCACAGCCGTAAAGATGGCAAGCAGATTACCGCCGGAGATTTCCTTGAGACTATCACCTGCGACTTTTTGATTGCCGCAACCGGCCAGGAGAGCGGCACTGATTTTAAGGATTACAGCCCGGAGCTGCTGCCAGCCGGCGATTTTGCTCACGGCGCCGCTTCAGTTGCCGAAGCCTTAGCCTCAGGCCGTAAAGCCGCAGAATCCGCTTTAGAAAAATTCGGGCTTTTAGCTGATTATCCAGTCAGTAATCAGACAACTGAAGAGTCGGCACCCATCACCTGCACCCAACTCCACCTCAATTACTATGTGAAAAAACCGGCCGGAAAAACACCGCAGCTTGAGGCCGCAGCCCGAAATAAAAACTTCTCTGAAGTTAATTTAAGCTTAACCCTTGACCAGTTAGCCGACGAAGCTGAACGCTGTTTTCATTGCGGCAGCTGCACCACCTGCGGAATCTGCTGGTTTTTCTGCCCCGATGTTGCAATTGCAATAAATCATGACAGCCATGAAGCTGAATCACCAATACTTTTTGATTATGATCACTGCAAAGGCTGCGGCCAGTGTGCTGAAGTCTGCCCGCGCGGCGTGATCGAGATGGAGGAGGATCTCTAAAATGGAAAAATCGGCAATCCTTCTCGGCAGTGAAGCTATCGCCCACGGCGTCAAACTCTGCCGGCCGCAGGTAATCTCGGCCTACCCGATCACCCCGCAGACCCATATCATCGAAACTCTTTCCGAGATGGTTGATCGCGGTGAGCTTGAAAGTCAATATATCAAAGTTGAATCGGAGATGTCGGCGATTGCCGCTGTTTTAGGCTCGGTTTCGGCCGGCAGCCGCTCATTTACGGCAAGCAGCTCGCAGGGCCTGGCGATGATGCATGAACTTCTGCACTGGTACGCCGGTGCCCGCCTGCCGCTGGTCTTAGTCAATGCCAACCGGGCCTTAGGCGCCCCCTGGAATATCTGGAGCGACCAGAGTGACAGTTTCTCCCAGCGCGATACTGGCTGGCTGCAGATCTATTGCGAAACCTCACAGGAAGCGCTCGATACGATCATCATGGCCTATAAGGCAAGTGAGCAGCTGATGCTGCCGATCATGGTCATGATCGATGGCTTTATTCTCTCACATACCATGGAACGACTCATGATTCCGGCCCAGGAAATGGTTGATGATTTCCTGCCGCCCTATAAAGCTCCTTATCAACTTGACCCGGGAAATCCGCTGACCTTTGGCGGTGCGGCCCAGCCCGACCTTTTCTATGAACTGAAAAAAGCCTACTCCGCAACCATGCAGGAAGCCCTGGGGCTTATCGATCAGGTACAAACTGAATTTGCACGAAAATTTGAGCGCCACTATTCTGCGGTGATGCATTGTCAGGAAGGAGATAAAAACAGTGATACGGCAATCATCTGCTGTGGCGCTATGACCGGCACCGCCCGGGTTGCGGTTGAAAACCTGAGTCAAACAGAAATTGCAGTTGATCTTTTCAAGCTGCGCCTTTTAAGGCCTTTCCCAACTACTGATCTGGCAGCGGCCTTGAAAGGGAAAAAACGGGTAATCGTTCTCAATCGGGCCTGCTCCTACGGTGTCGGCGGCACCTTGAGTCAGGAGATTCGTACGGCCCTTTACCATCTCCCTGACCGCCCCATTATTAATGACGTCATGATCAGCTTAGGCGGCAAAGAGGTCTTTCCCGAAACCATCAGTGACATCATCAAAAACCGGGAACAATTATCGGAAACTGAATGTAACTGGCTTTAAGAGATTATGATGACAAAAAATCATTTCACCAACGACACCAACTGGCAGATAACCAATGCCGAATTTATGGAATCGGGCCATATGGCCTGTCCCGGCTGCGGCGCCTCTTTGAGTATGCGCCATGTCTTAAAAGTTCTGGGGCCGGAAACCATTGTCGTAATGCCGGCCTGCTGCTGGGCGATCATTGCCGGCGGCCAGCCGACCACAGCCTTGGCAACGCCGTTGCTGCATACGCCTTTTGCCGTGGCCGCAGCCGCCGCCAGCGGTGTTAGACAGGCACTGACCGCCCAGAAAAAAGAAAACATCCAGGTTCTCGCCTGGGCCGGTGACGGCGGTACTTTTGATATCGGCCTCCAGGGAATCTCCGGCGCGGCTGAACGCCACGAGGATATGATCTATATCTGCTACGATAATGAAGCCTATATGAATACCGGCATTCAGCAATCCTCCGCCACCCCGCACGGGGCCTGGACGACAACCACCCCGGGCGGCAAGGATTTTAAGTACGCGAAAAAAGATATTCTGGCGATCATCAAGGCTCACGACCCCGGCTATTTAGCCAGTGCCACGATCGCCTACCCGGAAGATTTTTACGCCAAAATCGAAAAAGCCAAAGCCGCCCGAGGTTTCCGCTTTATCCACCTGCTCGCCGCCTGTCCTTCGGGTTGGAAAATTGATTCGCAGAACTCCCTGGAAGTTACCCGCCTGGCGGTTGAAAGCGGAGTATTCCCGCTGCTGGAATTGAATGATTCAGGCAATATAGAAAAAACCTATGAACCTGAAAATCCGATTTCCGTAAAGGATTATTTAGCCGCCCAGGGGCGCTTCAGGAAAGTATCTGAAAAAGAGACTGAACTATGGCAAAGTGAAATTGACCGGAACTCATCCCGAAACACCTCATGAAACCTTCAGGAAAATAAAAAATTATTTTTTCTTCCTTTTATCCGCAATTCGTAGTAAAGAAAGTATCAATATATTTTTTGTATACTAACATAGGATTACCTGTAAGTAGCAGGTAAGTGTTCCTCCTGTTAGAATAGCTACTTATTTCAGGTAAAAAAAATTAAGTAAGTTTTTAACCATCCAGACTGGAAAAAATTCCAGAAAAAGGTGCAGGACAGTGATTTTTCTCAAAAAAATATCCCAATTCATTGATACCATTAATGAATTTACCGGTCTCTTTGCGGCCTGGCTGACATCATTTATGGTTATCACCGTGGTTTACGATGTTATCATGCGTTACGGTTTTAAAAAGGGCAATATTGCGGTGCAGGAGATGGAGTGGCACATTTTTGCCGTGGTTTTTCTGATCGGGGCCGCCTACTCCCTGAAAAAAGACGCCCATGTCCGGGTCGATATTCTCTACACCAAATTCAGTACCAAACAGAAAGCCTGGATCGATTTCCTCGGCACCTTGATCTTCCTGATTCCATTTTCATTGATGGTCATCCACTCAACCAGCAATTTTATTGAAAGTTCCTGGGCCGTACGCGAGGTCTCTCCCGACCCCGGCGGTCTGCCGGGCCGCTACATCCTGAAGGCGATGATCCCGGCCGGATTTGTGCTGCTGATTCTCCAGGGGATCTCCCAGGCGATCAAGAATTTCTTTGTTATTATCGGTAAAGAGAGCGAGGTGAGCCAATGATTGATTTTTTCACAAGCCACCTGGCCCTGATTATGTTCTGCACGGTATTCATATTGCTTTTACTGGGCTACCCGGTAGCTTTTACGATCGGCGGCACCGCCATGTTCTTCGGGCTCATCGGTTTCGGCCCCGGTTTTTTCGGACTCCTCCCCTTACGCATCTGGGGAACCATGTCGAACTTTGTCCTGCTCGCGGTGCCCCTATTTATCTATATGGGGGTGATGCTTGAACGTTCAGGACTGGCGGAAGAACTCCTGGAAACCATGGCTTTAGTATTTGCCAAAGTCCGCGGCGGCCTGGCTATTTCGGTAGTAGTTGTCGGAGCCCTGCTCGGGGCTTCAACCGGGATTGTCGGGGCGACTGTCGTAACCATGGGTCTTCTATCACTGCCGACCATGATTAAACGCGGTTACTCTAAAACTCTGGCGACCGGCACGGTTGCCGCCTCCGGCACTTTGGGACAGATTATCCCGCCGAGTATTGTTCTGGTTCTTTTAGGCGATATCATGAGTGTCCCTATCGGTGACCTTTTTGTCGGCGCCCTGATTCCCGGACTTATCCTTGTACTTCTCTATATCATCTACATATCGATTATGGCTTTTCTCAAACCGGAATCGGCTCCGCAGATTCCGGCGGAAGAGTTGGCCGCAATCAGCAAGAGTGAAATGCGGAAGATGGTGTTAACTTCTCTTATACCGCCGCTTTTTCTCATCTGTGCGGTTTTAGGCACCATCTTCGCCGGCATCGCCTCACCAACCGAGGCCGCGGCCCTGGGTGCGGTCGGCGCTACCTTTCTCACCATTGCCAAAGGCCGGTTCAACTTAGGAACCGCCATGGAAGTAATGACCAGCACCACCAAACTTACCTGCATGGTTTTTATAATCCTGATCGGCGCCACAACCCTGGGCCTGGTCTTCCGAGGGCTGGGTGGAGACACTGCGGTTCAAGCGTTGATTACCGGCCTGCCTTACGGCAAATGGGGTATCCTTGCGATCTTTATGGGTGTAATCTTTATTGCCGGTTTCTTTCTCGATTTTTTTGAAATTGTCTTCATCTTCGTCCCCATTCTGGCGCCGATCATGGTCAGACTCGGCATTGAACCACTCTGGCTGGCGGTTTTAATTGCCGTCAACCTGCAGACCTCTTTCCTGACGCCGCCGTTCGGTTTCTCCCTGTTCTACCTCAAAGGGGTTGCTCCGAAAGGGGTTGAGACCTTGGATATCTACAAAGGCATAATCCCCTTTGTCTTAATTCAACTTACCGGCATGGCCATCCTCTGTCTGGCACCGGAAGTGGTAACCTGGCTTCCACGGGTGGTTTTAGGAAACTGACCCCGGTCGAAATCACAAACCACAAAAAAGGCCGTTCCGATTAATTTCGGAACGGCCTTTTTTGTTTGTATCTATCCGGCTTTAATCTGATTTTATCTGTATCTATTAACTGAGGTTAAACACACAAGATTAATACTACCAAAAAATAAACCGGAAAATCCTTTCTCTAGAGATGTTTCAGTTTGGCATAACGCTCTTCTGATATGGCATTCCACTGTTCATAAGTTTTCTGGAAAGCACGATAAGAATCACAGACTTTCTTAGTAAAAGGATCTGCCGCTGATAACTCATCCAGTAGTTCCGCACTGTATTTTTTGAGCTGCGCCAGAACCGGATCCGGGAAGGTCCGCAGCTTGACATGGTGTTTTTCAACCAGATCAACCAGGTATTTCTCGTTCTTGGCTTCAAACTCACACAATGACCACATATTAGACTTGGCGCAGGCGGCATCAATAATCGCCTGCAGATCCTTCGGTAAAGCTTCATATTTTTTCTTGTTGACCATGCACTCCAGCGTCGTTCCGGGCTCATGCCAACCCGGTGAATAGTAGTATTTGGCGGCTTTATAGAAACCCATCTTGCTGTCATGGTAGGGGCCAACCCACTCCGTAGCATCAATAACTCCACGATCCAGATTGGTGAAGATCTCGCCACCGGCAACCAAAATGGCATTACCGCCGGCCTTTTTCAGAACCTTGCCGCCAAGACCCGGAATCCGCATCTTCAAGCCCTTAAGGTCATCAATAGTCTTAATCTCTTTATTGAACCAGCCGCCCATCTGGACCCCGGTGTTACCGGCAGGCCAGGCTTTCAAATTAAATTTGGCATAGAGTTCATCCCAGAGTTCCTGACCGCCTCCGCCAAGCAACCAGGCGTTCATCCCCTGCGCATTTAGACCGAAAGGCACTGCTGCAAAAAACTGAGTTGCAGCGTGTTTACCGGCCCAATAGTAAGCGGCGCCATGTCCCATCTCAACGGTGCCGGAACTTACAGCATCAAAAACCTGCAGTGCCGGAACCAACTCACCACCACCGTAAACAGTGATATTGAGACGGCCGTCACTCATCTCTTTAATCCATTCCGCCGTCTTATCGGCAGCCTCACCTAAAACCGGGAAATGCGGCGGCCAGGTGGTTACCATCTTCCAGTTATAAACCTTCTTCGAAGCCCGCGCCCGACGCGGTTTCAAAGCCATTCCGGCAGCTCCGATACCAACTGCGCCAACTCCAGCCTTTTTCAAAATATCACGTCTTTTCATGTTTTTCAGCCTCCCTGTCTAAAAATTAGAACTACAAACTGCCTAAAACAATATTTTAACGAAAAATCATAGTAGACCCGAAAGGCCCTGCCTGTCAAGCAGAAATCAAGAATGATTTCAGGAAAAAAGAGCTGCCGCATTCTCACCGCAAATCATGTCCAGCTGGGCTGGGTTAAGACCTGATTCCTGAAGATCATTGAAATAGCGTCGCGGCCGCAGCAGGGGGAAATCACTACCGAAAAGAATTCGGTCGAAACCGGCCAGTTCACCGCCTAAACGGTATATCTCATTCTTAAAGAGATAGGGACAGGCAGCAGTATCATAATAGATATTTCTCGCAACTTCGGCGAACTCTTTTTTCAAGAGATGATAAAAAGGAAAACCGCCGCCCATGTGAGCAAAGATGGTCGGCACATCACCGTAGAGTTTCAGGAAACTATAGAGGTTGTGCAGACTGACATCGGCTTTGCCGGGGTATTCGTGGCCGACCGGCTCGTTGGTGTGGAGCATTAAAAGTTTTTTCCGACGGCGCAGGACTTCAATCACCGGGGCAAATTCAGCCACGACTTTTTCACTGAAGCCTTCGACATAGAAGGCCAGCTCCCCGACACCGGAGAGCCCTGCTTTAATACATCTTTCGCTCTCCTGCGCCGCAGCTTCAGGATCGGCAAAAGCGAAACAGGCAAGACCGTAAAGTTTATCGGCATGCTCTTTTACCGCTTCAATTACATAGTCATTGCAGATTCTGGCGATCCCGAGATCCCGCCAGGGAAAGCCGAAAACCACGGATTTATCAACCCCGTCTTCGGCCATAGTTTTAAGGAGTTCTTCGACCCCGACCAGCCGGGATTTAGGGGAGGCGTAAAGCAGTTCAAAATCGGGTTCGCCGGCAAAAAACTTCTCCCGGTTTTCGCGAATCTCGGGTGGAAAGATATGGACGTGGACATCAATTTTCATAATACCACCTGTTGCTCAACGTCTGGGACGGTTGTAGGCTGATGCCGGAGGAGCCGCAGTATACGGAGTGAACTTCTCGACCATGGTTCCTAATGACTGACCGGAAAACAGTGAGGTCAGCCGCAATTGTACTTTATAAAAATTACTCTGAAACATCACATAGGGTTGCACGACCAAACCGTAATGACCCTCATTACGACATTTTGTCATCAGGAAATCAACCGTCTTCCGATTGGAGGCCGGCAGATTAAATATCTCAATTCCGGGAAGAGTTTTAAGCATCCGGGCGATAGCTGCGGTTGCCTCTGACCCGAAAGCGGGATATGGGGTTAAATTCCTGACCGGAGTAATATAGATTTGAATCGGAGTTGGAAGAAAAACCTGGTCACCTTCAGTAAATTTATCCGCTCCCGGATTTACATAGGCCAGGTTCAAATGACCGGCCGCTTCACGTACAGTCACGGAACCACGAAATATCATCGTTGGTTTTGCCGGCGAAAGGTTCTCCTCAATCACGCTATCAGAACCGGATTCAATCGCCGGCTTATCGGCCGTCCCGGAAAAGACCATAAGCTCAGCCCCGTAAACGGGCACCAGATCGTCATAGAACTCAATCGCAACTTCATCTTTATCCGGCAATAGAGCCACTACCTCACCCCGGGCGGCAATATTGGCATAGAGCTTTTCAAAAAGCAGGGCACAGGCATTATCCAGAGTCGCTGCAGCAGCGACTCTGATACCTCCCAGCATAATGCAGATCATCAGCAAAACCGGTATGATTTGGCGCTTCACCCTTAATCGAGTTATTGCTTGAATAATTTTATCACCTCAATCACTAAAATAAAGGAAGTTTTAAATATTAAAGCCACCCGCAACCTATCGCAGGTGTTTACGTATAAGACAAAAGGCGGTTAAACCTTCAAAACCTTGACGATACGCTCACCCGCTTCATTAAGGCGGGTCTCGGGGACAGTCAGCGAGATCCGGAAGTACCCCTCTCCGGCTTCACCGAAACCGCTGCCGGGGGTAACCACAACCCCGGCTTTTTCAAGAAACATAGTTGAAATTTCGGCCGATGTCATCCCTTCAGGATTATCAATCCAGAGATAGAAAGTCGCCAGCGGGGCCGTCAACTTAAAACCCGCTTTTTTAAGAAATTCAACCATCATATCCCGACGTTTACGGTAGATCTCGCACATCTCCAGAACACATTGCTGATCTGATCTTAAAGCAGTAATCGCAGCCTCCTGAATGGCCTGAAAGGCCCCGGAATCGATATTGGTTTTAACCTTGCCAAGACCCTGAACTATCTTAGCGTTACCGACGGCAAAACCGATCCGCCAGCCCGTCATATTATAGGTTTTCGAAAGCGAATGAAATTCGATGCCGACCTCTTTCGCTCCCGGCACTTCCAGAAAACTCATCGGCTTACACCCGTCATAAGCCAGTTCCGTATAAGCTGAGTCATGACAGACAATAATATTATGAAGAGCCGCAAATTCAACGACTTTAGCAAAAAAGTCATAGTCGGCTACGGCCCCGGTTGGATTGTTGGGATAGTTGATGAACATCAATTTAGCTTTAGCAGCAATCTCGGTCGGAATCGCCTCAAGATCGGGGAGAAATCCGTTTTCCGCTTTAAGCGGCATTTTATAGGGTATACCTCCGGCAAAGGTGGTGGCAATCGCATAGACCGGATAACCGGGATCGGGAACCAGAACATAGTCGCCGGGATCGACAAAGGCTAAAGGCATATGCGCGATCCCCTCTTTCGAGCCGATCATCGACACCACCTCGGTTGCCGGATCGAATTCAACCCCGAAACGCCGGGCAAACCAGTCGGTGGCCGCCTTACGGTATGTAAGCATCCCGACATAGGAGGGATACTGATGGTTTTCAGCCTTTTCGGCGGCAATTTTCAAGGACTCGACAATATGAGCCGGAGTCGGCATATCCGGATCACCAACCCCGAGATCGATAACATCAACTCCCTGAGCCTGCACCTCAGCCTTCTTGGCATCAATCGCGGCAAAAAGATAGGGCGGCAACTGTTTAATTCTCTCGGCATACTCTACACTGAACGGCTTACTCATCAAGCTCTCCTGTTTTTTCAAAAATATAGGTCATGATAAAAAGGGACACCGCCTTATGCTGACCGGTGTCCCCTGTAAATTTCTGATAATCAATAAATGTAACGTAAAAACTGATTACATCTGATAAATCTCGGCACCATAGGTCTTGATCCACTGACTGCGCAGGAGGTCTTTGGCTTTCTGAATATCATCAACCTCGATGATCAAAATGGCATCGTCACCCTTCAAGGTGATAAACGGATACAGGGTTTCAACATTCACTCCGCCCTCTGTCAAGGCTCTGAGTACGACATTGAGACCGCCCGGATGATCCGGGGCGCCGACCGCGATCACCTCTTTACTCTTAACCGCAAAACCATTCGCCAGCAGAACATTATAGGCCTGTTCCGGAGTATCGACAATCACCTTGAAACGATCCGGATCAAGTTCCGAGCAGGCCATAAAACCCTTTATATTAATCTGCTCGCGCTCCATAATCTCACATATCTGGTTGAGACGGCCCGGGGTGTTGTCAATCGCAATCGAAAGTTGTGTTATAGACATAATAAAAGCTCCTGAACCATCACCTTAGAAAAACGGTAACGGCTAAAATTTAACTCTTTGAACGTAAAAAACTATGAGAAATATTCAGCGCCTTTCAAGACGGCCTTACGACTAATCTCAACCAGGGCCGGTTTATTACCCATCAGCAGATCAAGACTGGCAAAGATCGAATCGTTATCCGGAACCCCGGCAAGTTGGGCAAAGGCTCCGAGCATGATCATATTCGCGGAACGATTATTACCGAGTTCGGTTGCCAGATCATTCGCCGGGATTGAGAAGGTCTCAATATCCTGGCGCTTCGGGATCTCTTCGGTAACCGAAGAGTTGTAGAGCAGTTTACCGCCGCTTACCAGGCGGTTGATGAAAGCCACCGCCGACGGCTGGTTTAAGGCGACCACAATATCCGGGGCCGAGGCTACCGGAGAGGCGATCTCTTCATCAGCGATGGTCAGAGTACAGTTGGCCGTACCTCCACGCATGGCCGCCCCGTAGGAGGGCAGGTAGGTGGAATGAAATCCCTGAATCATCGCCGCGTTTCCCATAATATTTGCCAGGGTCATTACCCCCTGGCCGCCGGAACCGGCGCAAAGCGTCTTGACTATCATCCTTTTTCCTTCCTTTTCTCTTCCCGCTTATCAGTCAGCAATCCCGGTTTATACTCCTTCACCATCTCTTCATCGATCCATTTGCAGGCTTTTACCGGATCCATCTTCCAGTTGGTCGGACAGGGTGAGAGAATCTCGACAATCGAATAGCCTAAACCTTCCTGCTGGGTCTCAAAAGCGTTGCGAATCGCCTTTTTGGTCTTTTTGACCCCGGCCGGAGATGAGACCGAAACCCGTTCAGCATAAACCACCCCGGGAAACTGAGCCACGACATCGGTGATGTGCAGGGGATAACCGTCAACCTCAGGATTACGTCCCGCCGGTGAAGTCATGGTTGACTGACCGACCAATGAAGTCGGGGCCATCTGGCCGCCGGTCATACCGTAAACCGCGTTATTGATAAAAATGACACAAATATTCTCACCCCGGTTGGCGGAGTGAATCGTCTCGGCCGTGCCGATCGCTGAAAGGTCACCATCACCCTGATAACTGATGACAAAAAGATTGGGATTAGCCCGTTTGGCTCCAGTGGCAATCGCGGTTCCCCGGCCATGAGCCGACTCAATCACATCAAAGTCAAAATAGTTATAGGCCAGAACCGCGCAACCGGCGGGACAGACGAGATAGGCCTTTTTCCCGAGATCCATCTCTTCCAGCAGTTCGGCAACAATCCGGTGAACAATACCGTGACCGCAGCCGGGACAGTAGTGACTGACCACATCTTTCTTATGATATTCAGGCCATTTATTTATAAGTTCCATTTACATTCTCCGATAGTAGCGGTGAATAACCCGGGAAAATTCGATCGGGGTCGGGATGATACCGCCGGGACGGCCGTGAAAATCGATAACCACCCTTTCATTTTCCAGAGCCAGTCTGACATCTTCGACCATCTGGCCGGTACTCATCTCAAACACCAGGAAATTCTTGATCTGCTGAGCAACCTTCTGCAGGATCTTATCCGGGAACGGAAAGAGCGTAATCGGCCGGATCAGCCCCACTTTCAAACCGTCCTTACGAGCCCGCTTGATCGCGCCCTTGGCAATCCGGGCGGTGGTGCCATAAGCAACCACGGCAAAATCGGCATCATCCATCATATAGAGTTCGAAGAGAGTCTCCTGCTCCGCCATCTCTTTGTATTTGCGCACCAGTTTCCAGTTGTGACGCTCCATCGCCAAACCGTCAAGAATCAATGACGCCTGATAGCGGCTGGGACCGTCACCCCGGCCTTTCAAGGCCCAGGGTTTTGCGGGAAGATCGGTAACCGGCTCCGGGAAGAGCACCGGCTCTTTCATCTGACCCATCATGCCGTCACCCATCAAAAGAATCGGGGTTCGGTATTTATCCGCCAGATCGAAAGCTTTTACCGTCAAATCAGCCAGTTCCTGAACCGAAGCCGGAGCTAAAACGGGAGTTCGGTAATCACCGTGACCGCCACCCCGGGTTGACTGAAAATAGTCACCCTGAGCCGGGGCGATATTGCCAAGCCCGGGACCGCCGCGCATCATATTGACAATCACCGCCGGGAATTCGAAACCGGCCAGGAAAGAGAGACCTTCCTGCTTCAAGCTGACACCGGGACTGGAGGACGAAGTCATCACCCGGGCGCCGGTCGAGGCCGCGCCGATAACCATGTTGATGGCTGCAGTTTCACTCTCAGACTGGAGAAAAATTCCGCCGTTTTTCCGCATGTTCGCGGCCATATACTCACCCAGTTCATTCTGGGGCGTAATCGGATAACCGAAATAGCACCTGCAGCCGGCCCGAATCGCCGCTTCAGCGATACAATGGTTACCGCTTATAAAAACCTTATCCACTATACACCTCTATCGCCAGATCAGGGCACATCTGAGTACACATCAGACAACCGACACAGGCCTCAGGTTTGACCACCTCAGCCGGATTATAACCCATACTATTAAGTTTTGCCGAAGAGGCCAGAACCCCTTTTTTACAAAACTCAATACACAAACCGCAACCTTTGCAGAAATCACGGCGCACTTTAACAGTAAACACCTTATCTTTTTTACTCATATTAAATTCCGCTCTAAAACCCGAGAGTCGTAAAAAAAAGCATGCCGGACCATAAGCTATCAGTAAACCTCTATCCGACAACGAAAGAGTCGAATCAGATAGCAAATGAATTGAAAAAATTCAAGCTTTATTTAATAAAACCGAAAAAATCCTGATAAAAAAAACCGGGCCGCTTCAGACCCGGTTTTTGAGAACGGCTGCATATATCGAAGTTTATTGTGCTATAACGTTCTCTTTTATCCAGTCAACGGTTTCAGATACAGGACTTCCGGGGGTAAAAATTGCCTTGATTCCGGCTTTTTTCAAAACTGGAATATCATCTTCAGGAATAATCCCGCCGCCGAAAACCGGCACATCATCAGCTCCCTTCTCCTTAAGCAGTTCAATGATCCGGGGGAAAAGATACATATGGGCCCCGGCCAGGCTGCTAATGCCGATAACATTAACATCCTCCTGAATAGCCGTGGCGACAATCTCTTCCGGTGTCTGATGCAGGCCGGTGTAGACTACCTCATAACCGGCATCCCGCAGTCCGCGGGCAATAATTTTCGCGCCCCGGTCATGACCATCGAGACCGGGCTTGGCAATCAGAACTTTAATTCTATTTTCACTCATTGATCAAATCCTTAATATCTGTAGATTTAGGTAATTATTCAGCCAAACCACTAAAAAGTAAAAGCAGATGGAGATGAACGCCGCTTCGCTCTCCATAACCGGGGACAGAATTGAATTCTGTCTCCTCATTACATCAGAACATACCGGGATCAGTGTAACGGCCATAAACGTTACGCCAACAGTCACAAATCTCCTGTACCGTAACGTATGATTTAACCGCTTCAATCAGATGCGGCATCAGGTTATCGGTACCTAGTGCGGCCTTTTCGACCGCCTTGAGACAGGCCTCGACTTTAGCGCTGTCACGCTCTTCCTTGACCTTGGCCAGACGCTGCCGCTGACGTTTTTCCACCACCGGATCGATTGTCAGAAGATCAACCTTCAAACTCTCATCCATCTGATATTTATTGACGCCGACAATAATTTTTTCACCCTCATCGATCTGGCGCTGATAGTTGAAGGCGGCATCGGCAATCTCTTTCTGAGGAAAACCGACATCAATGGCTTTTAAGATACCCCCCATATCATCAATTTTCTGGATATAATCAAGCGCTTTACGCTCCATCTCATCGGTCAGGGACTCAACGAAATAGGAGCCCGCCAGAGGATCGATCGTATTGGTTACGCCGATCTCTTCTCCGATGATCTGCTGGGTTCTTAAGGCGATTGTCACCGCATGCTCGGTCGGCAGCGAGAGGGTTTCATCAAGGGAATTGGTATGCAGAGACTGGGTTCCACCCATAACCGACGAGAGTGCCTGATAGGCCGTTCTGACGACATTGTTATAGGGCTGCTGGGCCGTCAGCGAACAGCCGGCTGTCTGGGTATGGAAACGGAGGAGCATCGATTTCGGATCTTTGGCCCCGAAACGATCCCGCATGATCCGGGCCCACATCCGGCGGGCGGCCCGATACTTGGCCACCTCCTCAAAGAAATCGACGTGAGCATTGAAAAAGAAAGAGAGACGCGGAGCAAAATCGTCGACATTCAAACCGCGGTCGACACAGGCCTGAACATAACCGATACCGTCAGCCAGGGTAAAGGCGAGTTCCTGAACCGCAGTCGATCCGGCCTCGCGGATATGGTAGCCGCTGATGCTGATCGAATTCCAGCGCGGCACCTCTTTGGTGCAGAACTCAACCGTATCGGCGATAATTCGCATTGAAGGCTCAGGCGGCAGCATAAAGGTTTTCTGGGCGATAAACTCCTTGAGCATATCATTCTGAATCGTGCCGCCGATCTGATCCCGGCTGACACCTTTTTTCTCCGCCGTAGCGATATACATGGCCAGCATAATCGCTGCCGGGGGGTTGATCGTCATCGAGGTCGTGACTCTGTCCATCGGGATTCCTTCAAACAGAATCTCCATATCGGCCAAAGTATCGATCGCCACCCCGCATTTACCAACCTCTCCTAAAGACATCGGGCTGTCGGAATCATAACCCATCAGGGTCGGCATATCGAAAGCCGTACTCAAACCGGTCTCACCGTGATCCATGAGATAGTGAAAACGGGCGTTGGTCTCCTCGGCCCCGCCCATCCCGGCAAATTGCCGCATGGTCCAGAGCCGGCCGCGATGCATACTCGCCTGGACTCCGCGGGTATAGGGAAACTGACCCGGAAAACCCAGATCTTTTTCATAATCCAACTCGCTGATATCCTCGGGAGTGTAGATATTTTTAATCTCTTCGTCGGATACCGTCGAAAAACGTTCAAGTCTTTCCGGAGCTTTCTCAAGCCTTTTGGCCAGAAGTTTATCCCACTCCTGATGACGCTCAGCCACCCTGGCAATACTCTCTTCGGTAAACATCAGATCTCCTTCGACAACCCGGCTGAGCCATCGCGGCCCCAGCGGATAAATGCATAAACTTAAAAAATTGAATAATTCCTACAGGATTACAAACGCCCCAGAATCTGCTGGGCGATAACCAGACGCTGAATCTCGGAAGTACCTTCGTAAATAGTAGTAACCCGGGCATCCCGATAGAGCCTTTCGACCGGGTACTCAGCCGTATAACCATTACCACCAAGCACCTGAACCGCCTGATAGCAGGCCCGGTTGGCGGCCTCGGAAGCGTAAAGTTTGGCCATTGAAGCCGCCGTCGTAAAAGGCTTCTTCTTCTGTTTCAAGAAGGCCGCCTGCATAACCAGAAGGCGCGCCGCCTCAAGTTCCGTATAGGTGTCGGCAAAACGCCACTGCAAACCCTGAAAGGTCGCAATCGGACGCCCGAACTGCACTCTCTCCCGGGCGTACTCCTTGGCGTAATCGATCGCTTCAAGACCGATTCCTAAAGCCAGTGAAGCGATCCCGATCCGGCCGCCATCCAAGGCCATAAAGGCAATTTTAAGACCGAAACCCTCTTCTCCGAGCAAATTTTCAGCCGGGATCATACAGTCTTCAAAAACAATTTCATTGGTAGCCGAACCCCGCTGACCCATCTTCTCTTCAGCCCGGCAGACCGAGAATCCCGGGGTATCCTTCTCCACCAGAAAGGCACTGATCCGCTGACTCCGGGGCGCATCTTTATCGGTCACCGCCCAGACAATAAAGACTCCGGCATATTCGGCGCTGGTGATAAATATTTTACTGCCGTTGAGACAGTAATGATCTCCCTTTTTCACCGCTGTGGCCCGCATCCCGCCGGGATCGGAACCCGCCATCGACTCGGTCAGACCGAAAGCTCCGGCCGCGTACTCACCATTGCAGATCCGGCCGACATGCTTTTTCTTCTGCTCTTCATTGCCGAAAGCGCAGATCACCTCGGCCACCATATTGGTTACCGACATGGTTACCGCGGTGGCGGCACAGGCCCGGGCGACCTCAATCATACCCAGACTGTAAGCTACCACTCCAACTTCGGCTCCACCATAGGTTTCAGGGATATTCATCCCCATAAAACCTAAGTCTGCCATCTTTTTGAGGTTACCGAGATCCATCCGGTGCTCTTTGTCAAGCGTTGCGGCATTGGGTTTCAGCTCACTCAAAGCGAAATCCCGCACCACTTCCTGAATCATCAACTCGTCATCGTTGAGAAAAAAATCCATATTACTCCACCAAACCGGTGATAAAAAACTTATTATAAACCGCCTTAAAACCGGCAAATCGAATACACTAAACCACTGTTTCTGTCAACCAAAATCAGTTAACGTCAGCTGGCAAATAAAGTATAGAAAAAAAATATGAAAAATATTTTTTTTCTATACTCAAACCAAAACTTTCATTGAACTAAATCCAATAAACATGATAGAACTGCACTCAAATAACAGCATATGGTACCGAGCATTGTTTAGCATTCACTCATGAACCGAATAATTCTCAGGTTAATACCGGACAATGCCTATCAGAAATCACTATTCCTTTTGCAGCTCCTTCACGTAATCTGGAAAGCCATAGAAGGTCGTGTCGGCTTAAGCTCTTTACTTAAGATCGGTTAAGCCAAAATACCCTATATACTATATACTGTTTAACTACGTATTTATAAACAACAAATCAGGCCGGCAGGCGGCCCCGTAGTACAGTTGCTATTTCGATACTCTCAAAGCCGCGCTTGAGCGGCGGCGTAAATTGATGAACTTTGAACAAAACCTGATAAAACGCTGCTGGCGTGAACAGAGGCTGAAACTCTGTCTGGGCACACTGCTTACCTTGATAAGTATTGCTGTGTTGTTATTAATACCATACCTCTTTCGGGTCGCGGTCGATTCGGTTTTACCGAAACAGGACTGGTGGGCTTTACTCATAATCGGAACTGAAATAATCGGTGTCAATTTGCTGGCCGTAGTCCTGATATTATTTTCAAGATGGTTCATCCTGAACGCCACCAAAGAGGTTATATGCCGGTTACGCAATGACCTGATTAAACGTCTGCTTTTCGGCTCATACGAACAATATGCCGGTTTGAATCGCGGGGTTGTTCACTCGCGCATTATTGATGACACTGAAAGGGTCGATATCATGCTGAATGCCCTGGCCATCAACCTTCTTCCCGGGGCTCTGGCAGCCGGAGCTCTGATCATTTTACTGTTTTTTCTGAGTCCTGGTTTAACCCTGCTACTTTTAATAACTGTTCCTCTGTTTTATCTGTTCAACCGGTATCTATGGATTCATCTTCAGAGACGAATAAAAATATTTCACAACAGCTTTGAGAGTTTCAACCGTGGTGTTCGGTTTATTCTCAGTATGTTTGAATTAACGCTGCATCAAAATGCTAGAAAGCTTGAGTTGGAACGACAACACCGAAATACTCGAAAATTACAATCCAGCAGTCAATCAATGGCCCTGATGAACACAGCTTATACCCAAGGACAGGATCTGCTGGTAATTATCGCCACGATTGTCATCCTTTTAGGTGGTGGATTCGCCGTTCAAAACGGCAAACTGGCAGTAGGGGAACTGGCCTCCTTTTATATCGCAGTAATGATCCTGAAAACGCAACTTAGAACTTTCTCTATGGCGGTGCCTCAATATGTCAGCGGCCGTGAATCTCTGAAACGTCTGCAGTTATTTTCCGAAATGCAGCCGGACAATTTTTACCGTGGAACAGAAAGAATTGTTTTTCAGGGAGAGCTTGGTTGTCATCATCTCTCTTTCGCATTTCCAAATAAAAAACCTATTTTTAAAGACTTCTCCCTGACAATCAACAAGGCTTCAGTAACCGGTCTGACCGGCCCTAACGGCAGCGGGAAATCGACTCTGCTTAACTTGATTTTCGGAATTCTACACCCCCAATCGGGGCACCTTACAGCTGATAGCACAGCCTATAATGATCTGGACATGGAAAACCTGCGACATCAGATTGCACTGGTACCCCAAAATCCGATCTTTTTTGACGGGACCCTCAAAGAAAATCTTATTTATGGCATAGCTGAAATCGATCACAACTGGCTGCATAAGGTTCTGGACTGGACATCTGCCTGGTATTGGATAGAGACTCTACCACAACAGCTTGACTGCCTGATTGGAGAAAATGGATTGCAGCTTTCGGGGGGACAGCGACAGAGTCTGGCTATAAGTCGGGCTTTACTTCGCAAGCCGGCACTGCTACTTTTAGATGAACCGACCAATCATCTCGACTATCAAGTAATGCAGCGTCTGCTTAATATGCTTCACTCAGAAAATTTTTCCGGGAGTATCTGTATTGCTTCGCATGATCCCAGGGTAATAAACTGTTGTGACCAGGTTATTACAATCGCAGGTATTCAGGAATCAATATGAAATAAAATCCCTCATGCTACCGGATCCTACTCAGAAACTGATTTTAGAAACAGCTTTGTTACCGCCGGAAAAAGCTGTTATCTACCGGCAACACTGGCGGGCCCGCGGAAACCGATATTGAGCAGTTTGACTATGCTTCATTCGGCTGCTACCCCTGTTCGGAAACCTCTCTGAAAAGAGAATTAAGCTTATCAGCACTCTTTTCCCAGGAAAATTTTTTACTCTGCTCCAACCCTTTTTCGATCAAAACGGCTCTTAAAGAACTATCTTCATTTAACATTTCCATACTTTGGCATAGTTCCTCCGGATTGCCGGGATCTACCAGAATCCCGGCTTCTCCAACAACCTCAGGAAGAGAAGATGTATTTGAGGAGATAACCGGAGTTCCGGAAGCCATCGCTTCCAGTGGAGGAAGGCCAAAACCTTCATAATAAGATGGGAAAATAAAGAATTTAGCAGCAGCATAGATATGTCGAAGCGCATCATCATCAACATATCCAAGAAACTCAATTTGCTGGTTATTCATTGCTCTTTTCAAACTACCTTCAATACGTTCTAAATTCCACCCTCTAATCCCGACAACAATCAATTTCGGGATATTATAGCCTTTTTTCAAAAGCTTTTCATAAGCCTCTAAAAGTGTAAGGAAATTCTTCCTGGGCTCCAGTGTCCCGATCGTCAGGATAAACTCTTTAAATTTAAGGTTATAATCAGAAAGGGTTTTTTCAACCTCTCTTTCAGGGTATGGTCTGAACTCGTGTGAGACGCCATTATAGATAACCTCAATTTTCTCTTCCGTAACAATTTTCAAATCTATCAGTTCTCTTTTAGTAAACTCAGAGACGGCTATAATTCTCTTGGCATTCATCAAATTCTGTACCAGAAATCTATTTAGGTATTGAACCCGCCCTTCGGGATGGAATTCGGGAAAACGAACGTGAGATAAATCATGCACGGTGACGACCGTGGGAATTACACCGATTATTGGAGGGGAGATATAATTAGGTTCAAAAATCAGATCCGGTTCTTCTATAACTATCTGCAAATTGAAAGCTATCGCTCTGATCCAGCGAACTAATAGATAGGGTTTGGGAATATATTCTTTTACCAGATCAACAAACTTAGAGTAGCTTTTCGAAGGCTTATCTCTTAGTTTTGAACTCCAGAACCAGGTATAATGAAAAGTTACATCATTTCCTGAACCAATAAGATTTTTTGCAAATTGGGAAGTATAGTATCCAACCCCGGTTAATGATTTTAAGAGCGAGCTTCCATCAATTAATATTTTCATTAAAATAAATTCTCAAGAGATTTCATGATATCGGTTAAGTATCGAATTTCAGACCGGAAAAGATGTTATTTGTACTGCCGTTAATTGCTTTTTTCATAAAGTCTACATACTCCGGTATCAGGTTATTCAGCCAACCCGGAAAACCGCCCCGTTCGACATAACGCAATAACTCATGGAAGTTATTAAGGTCAAAAATATAATCCCCAATGCGAACATTTTGGTTTTGCAATCTTAGAAATGGGATCTCAATCATTTGCGCGTAGGGAGTGATCATCTCCCTGAAAGTATCCTGTGATTTGTAACCGAGAGGATTCTGTTTAAAGTGAAGTGGATTGTCCGGAAAAGGAAATTTGCGGTAAGTATCTCCGATAAAACCGGTATAGCGAATACCATTTATGGCCCCCATCAGATCCCCGACATCCTCCGGGTCGGTTATTTCATAAACCGAAAATCTTTCAAGCGGGTCCCATATATCATAGGCGGCACAGGTTGATATATAATGGCAGAAAGCCTCCGCGAAGAAAAAGCAGTGCTGTAAAAGCAACATATCCGATTCAATATTAAAAAAACCGAAAGCAATACGACCATGGTTTATCGTTTGAAAAGTCAGTGGCATCTTATCTCCCTGAAACTAGTAACAAATTTACAGAAAGGCTAATAAAATACAGCATCCTCTGATTAATTAATATTGAAAGACTATTTTTTCGATGATTTGATGAATTGTCAATGGTTGTTTGTTTTTTCTAATCTCCCTGATATGCATGATACATAGCGGTATAAATACCATTTTGTGTTATCAACTCATCATGAGTACCATCCTCAACCAAACAGCCGTCTTCAAGAACCATGATCCGGTCAACCATTTTAACCGTAGAAAACCGATGCGTAACAAAAATAACAGTCTGCTTCCGCTTTTGATCGCAAAGCATCTGAAATATCTCCTGTTCAGCTATGGAATCAAGGTTGGAAGTAGGCTCGTCAAGAATCAGGACAGGTGTTGATCGTGTCAGGATTCTGGCAATGGCCAAACGCTGCCATTGCCCTCCTGACATGGAATAATTGCCGAATTTCCTGCCTATCAAAGTATCTAAACCATCCGGCAGTTTTCTGACAAAGTCAGTAAGTTTGGCTTTTTCAAGGGCTTCATAAACCGCAGCATCATTGTTTTTGTATTTTCCCCAGTTGCCAAAAGCTATATTTTCCTTAACCGTACCTTCAAACCGGATAGGGTTCTGGGTAACAATAGAAATCATTTCATTGATAGAGCCAGGAGATAGCGTCGCAAGATCTGTGTCATCGATAAATATTTTTCCCGATCCAGGGTTGTAGAGTCGGCAAAGCAATTTAACTAAAGTTGATTTTCCCGCTCCGTTAGTTCCGACAATTGCAATTTTTTGCCCTGCCTTAAATGTAAAACTAATATTTTTTAAGACATCCCTTTCGGTGTTCTCATAGGCAAATGAAACTTGCTCAAAAGTGATAGAAGCATTAATACTGTCCACCGGCAAAAAGACAGACCGTTTATGCAAGTCAGGAATCGGGGTTTCAAAAAAATCGAGAATAAAGTTTACGATATATGATGAGTTAACAGCCTTTGTCGTCGATCCGATAATTTTGGCCATAGAGTTTTTTGCCCTAAAAGCGGCGATGCCGAAAATAACTAGGCCCTTTGTGGTTAGCATCCCATGATGCCGCTGGGAAAACATCCAGACTAAAATTACCCCAAAAACCAGGAAGAAAAACATTTGAGCTGAGATTGCCAGTTTCACCCGTTTTACATAAAGATTCTTCCTTCCCAGGTTAATGCTCTGGATTTTTTCTATAAATCGTTCCAGCAGCAAATCAGTCAAACCCAACATTCTGACCGGGATCAAGGTTTTAGGTTGAGTCAGGAGAGAAGTAAAATAACTGCCCCAACGACGGCTCTGGGAGGTACTTATCTTAAGCAGGAATTGCTGTTTCGCCATATACCATTGCAAGACTAACATCGGCACTGCCGCAATTAATAAAAAAATCCCTGGCAATGGAGCATACCATGCCATGAGTCCGAATAATGAAGCAGTTTGAAAAAAGCCCACAGCAACATTGACGGCACTGTTAACCGGAGCAAGGACACTGGAGGCACCACTCCCATTGCGAACCAAAAACAGCTGATTCAATGATTTACTATCCTCAAAGAATGAAAGCGGAAGCTGGTTTGCATGCTCATATAACTTTTTTTGCATAAAAAGGGCAAGGTCATCCGTGAGCTTATTACGAACATATTGCCCCAGCTCTTCCAAAATACTTCCGGTCAAGAAAAGCAAAATTGCCAGCACCAGCCATATGATCAGGCCATCTGGTGTATTATTATTTGTTTTCACAAAATGGCTTATCAGGGTACCAAGAACGATGGTCGACAGAATAGGGATAATAGAAGAAAGTATACTGAAAGAAAGAAGGAATATCCCAAGCCTTGGTGAGCACTCTTTCAATGCAGCAATGGACCAGCGGATTGAGCGAAGATATGACTTCAGGTTGAATTCCAATTTATCAAGTTGATTATACTTCATAATATTCCTTGAAAACCAATAACCGCTTCCAAAAACATCGATAAATTATCTGACCAAGGGCTGAGGTTTTTCACTGGCATATAAAAGGTTCATGACTCCATAAATCAATGATTCCACAATAAACCGGCCAGAGCCGATCCATTACCATAATATCCTGTATTTATCTGAGGTAGCGTCGCAGGGCGCTTTTTACCAGGTCCATCATGACGATTTTTCCGCTGACTTCACCATAGCTCCAGAAATCGTTCAGGGCGATACGAAGGCGATCTGGCCGAAAAGGCAGCACAATGTCCGATGGAGTGGTTGCCATATGCGGTGAGAGCAGTGTACTCCAGAAGCTTCCAGACAGCCACGCATCATAAATACCGAGGGCCTCCCCATTAAAAGGCGGCTTATAGAGGAACGTAGCCGTCTTCATGAACATTTCCGCCTCATAAAGAACGCTGGAGTTAAGTGCGCAGACATGCGAAAGTGTTGGCTGTGACAATAAATGGTAGATATTGGCATATGTCATCGCCACTTTTCCAAGCCGCTTTTTAAGCTGTCGATGCATCATGCGATTATTGCGGGCATAGGGATGCGGTTTGAAAACGACATGCCGGTGTGTCGCTGCAAGCGGGGCGATTGCGTCAATAAAATCAAGCAGAGAGAGGTATGATTCCCCATCAAAAATCACTAAATCCCTCTCAGTCTGACCGACAAGCAGCAAGGTATCTGGTGGCAACAAAGGCTTTTTTTTTGACTTCAGCACCGTGGCTTGAACCATGTTGGCATATGCTTGACAAAGCACAGGATTAACCTCGTGCGCCTGCAGGGTCCTCAACATGGCATCACTGTTCGTCCGGAAAGCAAAAAAGATATCATCCATATAACGCAGAGGATGAATGGCAAGAGACAAGTAGGGCTGTTTCCGCGCGTCCAGTTGCTGCCCGGCTTCTTTAGGGAGTTCAAACCCAATGACAAGCGCGGAACTATCACCTAGTGTTTCTTCAAGCGGTAAACACTTAACATCAGGGACTTTAAGCGCACTGGCAATTAGCTCACCCAACAAAAGATAGAGCCACTCACGATGTTCGGCGGCTTTCCGTGGTTCTCCCCCGGCTGTAATGATCACCTTTTGCCAACTCTGGCCTTTACCCTTCATGTCTGATCTCTGCCTACATATCCCATTTGAGGACTTTTCGTTTAAAATAAAGTAAAGCGTTCCCAAGCAGCGGAACTTTTTTCAGCCCCTGCATCCACATTCTCAAACGGGAGTCCTGGTAACGCTTAAAAAGTTCAAACGACCGTTCTCCAATGTATTCAACATGACACCGTTCAGCGACTTCCGGTCGCGAGATATATCGCTCCTGCAATGCCTGCAGACGCTGCATAAACTCGGGCAGCCGGGTGTGAAGAAAGCGCGAAAGGCCTTCCGTCTCGACAAATTGACCCGGGCACTCCAATACCTGCTGAACCTCTTCCCTGCCGCAAAGGACTGCACCAATCTCAGAATAGCAGGTTGTTCCCATAAAATGCCTATGTGCATAACAAAGCCCGTTATAGGACAGCGCGGTGCGCAGCTGCCTGGAAAACAACAGCATCGAAAGGGCTTCAATCCACTCTTCTCGAGTGTTTGCCAGCAAGCAGGCTTTACCCACCGCTTTTTCCAATCCATTAACACCCTCTGAGGTTGCAACCAACGGCAACCCGTATGCCAATGCCTCTACGCTTTTTATTTTAAGGCCTCCCCCAAATTGCACGGGATTGATTGCAATGCCGCCCCGGCCGTAGGCTGTATCAAGTGACGTGACCGTACCATGGAGAAAAACACCATCAACTCGGACATATTTTTTTAAATACTTGCAGACATTCCCATAGATATGAAGAACCATGCCTGTTCCCGCAAACCGTGGCCACACTTCTTCAATAAACCAGACGATCGATTTCCATTGTGCGGTACCGGAAACAAACACCAGTTCTGCCGAATCTTCTGGCTCAACCGCATGCGGTACCATAATCACCTTTGCGTTTTTCAGACATGATTTCATGGAATCATATTCATTTTGCTGAATTGCAATCACATAGTCATACTGATCCAGCAGTGCCATTTCCTCTGCTTCCGAGATAATGATATGATGCGTCTCTCCGCATAACTCATAGTGACGAGCACGCCGACTCATAAGATCATGCGTGTCAATAATTGTCACATACTGCTGGTGCAGGTTGCTCACCAGGTAGTCAAGATGGATATACTCCACCAAGATCTTGCCGATGGCATGTTCACTCAAGAAAACATCAAATCTTGCTTTTGCATCATGATCATAAAACTCCGACAACGCCTTTGCTGTTTTCGGCGCTACAGATTTCATACCTTCATGTGAAAGCACCGTATCATCAAGATAGTGCAGGCAACTGGAAAGTTCCAATTCCTCTATCGCTTCCGAATCTCTATAGTCGTTACGGCCAAGGTATAAAACCATAAAGGTTATTGATTGTTGGTGCAGATACTTGACCAGGGAAAGGATGCGCTGGCGATTACCAAGATCAGCTTTCCAAAATGGGATATCCGTCACCAGAAGCGTGGCATCTTCCCCGCTTTTTTTTATCCCTATCTCATTTAAAGGCATGATATGTTTGCATCAGTAGTTTATAGGCCCGCAGCTTTTTCAACGGATTCTTAGCAGCCTTGAGGTTGCAAAGCGCTGACAGGTCCTTCATCAATTTGGCAAACTCGTGGCTGTTGCTTAATTGATGCTTTCGCCTGCACTGCTGCAGTTCCCGGTACAGGCCAATCATTTTTTTCGAGCTGCTTTTTTCCTGGTCAACGGTCGAAGGTTCTACTTTATGCAGAATAGCATCGAGACTTTCGACAAAACGCTGCTGGTAAGCGATGAAAATTTCAGTAGTCAACTCACCCAGTGCCTGTAAATCAGCAGGATGTTCATACAACTCATCAATCAAGCTGACCATGGCATGCGGTGTTGGCGCATTATGATACCTGGAATCACTGCCAATCCCTTCGAAGCCAACCACGGTTGAAACAATCGGGACGCCATATGCCAGCGCTTCTACACTTTTTATTTTTAATCCAGTCCCAAAAACAAGTGGGACAATAACCAGATCAACCCGGTCATAAAATCCTTCAAGAGTATCAATGCGTCCCGGCAATCGCAACATTTGGTGTGAGCAGATCACTTTTTTCCCGGCATCGCCAGCAATAATGACCTCGATGCTGTCTGAATATTTGGAGTGATTGTACCATACCTTCAAAAAACTGTTGATTGATGTAACATTGATCGTGTTGTCTGTCCCCAAAAATCCAATGCGTTTCAAGGAAACAAGTTTTTTATTTGGTAAATGTCTACGTTCAATGTGATTCAACGTCACAACTTCATTGCTGCAAATTGACCTGAAATACTCTGCCTCCTCAGCCTGAATCGCCACTACCACATCCGCCCGGTCAAGGTATCTTCCTTCGTCCTCTGCCGAACAACTGAACCAACGATACGATTTGTCTCCATTTCGGCCGTAAAGTGCAAAGCGATTCGAGAATTTATCATGGGTATCGATTACTTTGAGCACGTTCGGCGGCAAATCTTCCAGCAGCCTTGAATGCCAGACGTAATTCAACCAGAGCACGTCTATATTGAAAAGATCGACGATGCGATTGACCTCTTCGGCAATGTTTTCCTGATACCACGCGTCAAAACCGTAATTCCCATTGATTGGATCATAAAAGGACGTCTTTTCGATCAGGGTCAAGGTCTCCCACTCTTGTGCCATTGCCTCGCAGTCGCAGTTTTTTAATCCATCTTCGCTGAAATAGATAAAATGGATCACATGATCCATCTGTTGCAGGTATTTTGTCAGGTTAAAAATGCGCTTTCGATGACCATGAAATTGTGGATGCGAGGGTATGGGGGAAAAAACGAGAATATTCAATTCAGCCTTCTTCTCTTACGTTAAACAACATCATTCCTTCCATGACTTTATCTGCTCTTGCCGCAAACGGTGAAAAGTGGCCAGCATCTTTTTGTATGCAGCAATTTTTTTCAACGGCATCCTGAGCGTATTTGTTTCAGTAATTGCAGCAATCTCCGACATTATCATATTATAATTTATTTCTCTATCTTGATTTTTGTAAAAAGCCTCGGTTTGAAACCGGCGGTACTGGCGGAGAATGATATCTTCTTTTTCGAGCAGTTTGTGCTGAAGAGCTTGAAATGATTTCGCTTCTTCGCGTAGCTCTACTTTTTTCAGCAGGGCTGCAATAGCCTCTTTAGTGCGATCTTTATACTGATTGAAAATATCCCGGCTCAGTACTGCCAAATCAGCCAATTTCTCCGGTGCATTGCACAGGTGTTCAATGACCACCACTATTTCGTCCAGTGTATCAAGCTGATGATAGGGATGCTGACTTTCAACCCCCTCGAAGCCTATTTTCGTTGAAAGAATCGGGACGCCATATGACAGCGCCTCAACACTTTTGATTTTAAGCCCCGTGCCAAAGGTTTGAGGGTTGATTATGATATCAACCTGGCCGTAAAAATCCCCCAGGTCTTTGACGGGACCCAGCAGGAGCAGGTTGTCGTGGCGCATCTTTACCGCACTGCAGATATTCCCTGCCACGACGATTCGCACATCTTCCTTGACCTTGGGACGGTCGAAATAAGCTTGCAGAAAACTGTTCAAACTGTCAACATTGCAGAGATTGCCACTGCCAATGTAACCAACAGTTTTCAGAAAGCGATAGCTCCGGTCAGACCTATGCTCGTCCTCAAAATGGTTGATAACCTGGACAGGGGTGCGGGTAATTGTAGAAAAATAGCCTGCTTCCTCATTCTGAATAGCAATTATGAGGTCCGCCCGGTCCATTGCCCTCCCTTCGTCTTCTTTGCTGACACTGAACCAGGTATAGGGACGGCCTTTTTTACTCTCATAAAGAAGATACCGGTCCGTAAACGCATCGTGTGTATCAATGACTTTCAGAACATGATCAGGCAGATATTCGAACAGCTTGGACTGAAAGATATAATTCAACAGCACCATGTCAATATCAAAAACATCAATCATTTCGTTGACAATCTCGTGAATGTTGTTTTGATACCAGGCGTCGAGAGAATAGCCGCTGGTGCTGGGAGCACAGGGATCTGTTTGTTTTATAACAGTCAGGGTATCCCACTCCCGGCTCATCCGGTCAAATGTCTCCCTAGCTATCACTTCCTTCGCAAAATAAACAAAATGGATCCGATGCCCAAGCCGCTGCAGATATTTTGCCAGCATAAAGATCCGTTTTCGATTTCCATGATTCTGGGGGTGTGACGGTGAGGGTGAAAAAATCAGGATATTCATTGTTGCTCCGATTTGCCATGACGATAGCTTTTCATCAATATTTTGTAGGCGTGCAATTTTTTGAATGGGTTCCTGAAAAGGCTGTAGCGGGCAACTGCATCGATGGAACTGGTCAAAGTATCATTTCGCTCCTTAAACCGTTCATTTTTAGCGTTAAGGTCAGCAATAGTAGCTCTGAGATTAGCAATCTGCTGTTTGTTTTTTATCAGTTTTGCTTGCAACCACTGCCACAAAGCGGCTGAAATCTTCACGGCATCGTCAGCCGTTAATGTCTCGTCCGCCACCTCTGATTGCTCATGGTCCTGCATATTCGCAAACCTTGGGGTAAACAACCAATCCCGCCCAAAGTATTCAGTGGCCACTTTTCGGTTCCCCTCCTCAAACAGTTCCAAAAAATCGGCTCTTTCCTTTTCGCTGACTGCTATTTTCCTCCCCATCGACTCAATTGCATCCATAGCCATAACAATATCTCCCCTCATCTGATTGAGCTTTCCATTGATAAAGCGGGGCACATAGTTATTGAAACATCCCATAAACGCCAGCTTTTTCACATCTAGGGAGAGATTTCGCTCATTGACGCTTGGAAGGATATTTTCAGGTAGTTGCAGCCACTGCCAGAAATCTTTGACAACATCAGCGCCCGCCAAAGCAGTGCGTTCATAGGTGCGGATATGTACATGCTCACGCCCAAACACAGATACCCATTGATCCAGCAGCCGGTCATAGAACAGATCATCCCTGATGGTCTCAAGTGGGGGGAATACAAACGGTTCAGTTTCATCAACAAACTTGATTCTAGTGGAGTAATGGCTGATGCAGAACTCATCCTGGGGCCGAAGGTAGAGGTAAATGGAAATTTCAGAACCAAAGCGGGCAAAAAATTCTTTAAGCCGCTTAATTTCTTCGATCATCGTCAACCTTGAAGAAAGATGCTCCGAGGAAACAACCACCCGCAGGCAATCGGAGCTGCCAAGCTCCTCTCCAAAGTCCAGCAATAAACGTTTTCTGAAATGTTCTACGGACTCTTTACCCACCACATTGCTTACAATCCGCAAAGTATCACTTTTATCTTCAGACTGAAATGCCGTTGCCAGGTAGGTATTATTGGGGATATTCAAGGACTTGGGGAACAAAATTCCCACTTCACACAAATTCTTTCTGGCCTGCATGAGGGCCGCCTGGATTGAGGATGTGCCGGTTTTTTCCATGCCGATATGGATATCAATCTTTACCGCCTGCCTGTATCGGATATCTTGAGGCATTAGGGTGTTCAACTTTTTTTTGCACTCGACACTATCAACATTTTGCCGGTTTTTGCTTGTGGCAAGAACAGCCGCTTCCCCCCTATGGAAAGGGAAAAAATCATAGTACTCTTCTGATAAAAAAGTCATCAATTCACTGTAATTACTTACAAGCTCACGCAGGCCCTCCTTGTTCTGTTTTTCAAAAACCGTTGATTCAGATACCATAATCCGCTCAACGCCAAGAAAATCGTACACCTGATTTAATACCGCCTGTCGGTCCTCAAGCAGGTCCTCATAGTATATAATCAGACTTTCATTTTGCCTAAAGGATATGTTAGTTTCTATATTATTGTAAAAGAGGTTAACCTTCCGCACATGCTGGACAAATTCCTTTTGTTCAAAGCGCACATGTTTGTCGAGGATTCTTTCATCAACCCCTTTCTCTTTGGCAGCTTTTGAAGACCAAACCCCTGTTTTTACCGCTACTTTAAGGGAAATATAATTATCAAGGATATTTTTTCGTTTGAGGATGACCTTCTTTTGGGATGAATCGGCAATACTGTATTGCAACACCGCATCGTTCTGGCCAGGAAAAAGGTTGTAACCAATATGGGTATAGCCATGATGTTCTGCGAACAGTCTTGCCAGAAACTTTTCTGGTGATGCATCCCGTTCCTGCAACGAAACCGCTTCCAGCCAATGAGAGCGCTCTGGCTTGTCCTCGAACCCGTTATAGATTGCATGACGGTGGAAGATCTCGTAATGGCACAAAATATCGGGATGACGATTAAGCTGGCTGATAAAGAAGTTGCTGCCAACGCGCGGCACGCCATAAACAACAAACTTGATCGGATTCAATATCCTGCTCCCTTTTGGATGAAACAGATAAGGTCTTGTAAAAATTCATCTTGTTTTTTGATCTAAAATCCTGCTGGCTTCATGATGCTAAATCTTTAACCGGTCATAACCAAAAGCTTCAAAATCAGCGGTAAAGTGGTGCTCCACCAGTGCGACAACTTCATCGCAGTCGTAAAAATCCTGCCATGGAGTTCCTCTGGATGATTGATTAAGGTGAGGAAGTTTGACGTCCATTTTAAGCTTGTGACATAATTCCGGCCACTGCCGATTCAGCTCTTCCACTTTAACAATACAATTCAGATCAATGCGTGGCGTGCCTCCCCGACTAACTGCCAGTTTGTCCCACTGGGGTTTCAGTGCAAGGTCATCCCAGGCGTAAGGTGATTGCAAAAAGCCCACAAATGAGGACTTAGGGTAGCCACTTTCCATCAAAGCCTTAATGACCGGCCACTGAAAAATCCGGTTGGATTTCTTAGGTTGTCTGAATCGTGACCAGTGCCAAAGACGACGCTTTGACATTTGTCCACTTTTTATGAGCGGGCGAATATTTTCGTAACTGTAACGACCGGAAGTAATTACCTTGTCTAGGACTTTCTGGGCATAAGTGAAGGCCGATACCGCCAAACTGTACGGGTTGCGGACGGTAGCAAAAGTAAAATAATCATCCCATACTGCAGCGCCAACAACATCATAGCACTCCTGCGCCGTTGAATGTTTGTAAAGGCGAAAGCGCTGTCGGTAAATATGCTGAATTTCCTCGCCGTACTTCGTTGACCCCAGGATGATATCGTTCCACTGCAAACTGGGATCAAAAGCATGCTCGATTGAGGTTCCGGCAGTTTTATGGATATGAATATAGATAAACCGTTTGGAATTTGAGATGATCACGTTATTTCCCTTTTATTCTACCCACAGTTGCCCTTTTAACCAACTCATCTTTTTTGTATAACCGAGTTTCTGCATTAAATCTCCTGGGAAAAGCCGATCGAAGAGTATATAGTGGTGCGGCTTAAAATATTCCCTATAGGTATATACTTTACTGCTTTTATTGGTGATATGCCCCCCCTTGTCAACAGCAACCCCTTTTTTGAATTTCTGACAACGTTGCAACAGTGCAACGACATCGGCTTCACTAAAGGAAAGAAAGCGAAGCGTTTTTTCCAGCGCCTTATCAAAATTCTCCAGGAAATCCTCAAGGCGAAGGTTGAGGAAACGCTCGTCGGCATAATCCCAACGGTACATGCTGTTGATGGTACTATAGGCCACATGTATCATTTCAAACGTAATGCCTTCGTCAGGGGATAAGGAATTCAAGTATTCCTGGTAGGTTTTGCCTCCCAACCGCTCTCTTTTTGGTATCCGACACCATTTTTCCCGCGTTATGAGGTGGTAGCGGTACCCTGACACCACCACTTCATAAGGATTCCTGATAAGATGAACCCCCTTGCAGTCAGGTGGAATTTTTTCCAGGTCAATATTCGATTTTCTCACGAAATAGATATCTGTTTTAACCTTCGGATCAAATTCTGTGTTTTTATAAAATTTCCAATCTTTGTATTTTGCAACTTCTTTAAAAATACTGGACATAAGTACCGTGCCGGTCTTATGATATGTTCCTACTATTATCATTTACTGTGCACTGTCATTTTCTGCACCCTCATGTTATTTGCTGGATTACAAAACACTATATGATGCGTCCCTAAACATTTTAAGATATTGCACTTAAAGTTGGATCAAAGCTTAAACGTAAGATGCATAAACAATATATAGAACATTGCTTAGGGATGTCAATTGATATGTCTGAGAGTCGCACTAATGTACCAAAATGCAGAGGCGACGCTATAATCCAACCCTAACGAATTCCAAAAAAATGTGCAAATCTAAAAAAACCCCCGTGATCATTATGAATGAGTACACGGGGGTTTTCAGTCAGCAAGCAAACTGGATTTAAGACATCAATAACACCTTAAACCCGATATCTTGGAGATTATTACGCCTCTTTGAGTTTTTCAACCAGAGCCGGAATAATTTTGTTGAGGTCGCCTTCAATACCATAATCGGCAACGTTGAAGATGTTGGCTTCGCCGTCTTTGTTGATACCGACAATGTATTTAGAGGTACCCATACCGGCCAGATGCTGAATCGCACCGGAGATTCCGGAAGCGATGTAGAGGTTGGGGCTGACAACCTTACCGGTCTGACCAACCTGAGCCGCATGCTCACGCCAGCCGGCATCAACTGCCGCACGAGATGAACCTACGGCAGCGCCCAGAGAATCAGCAAGATCTTCGATCAGTTTGAAACCTTCAGGACCACCGAGACCGCGCCCACCGGAACAGATTATATCGGCTTCAGTCAACTCCGGACGGTCGCCGGAGACCTTGTTAACCGCCTTGACAGTAACTTTCGCGGCCGGAATTTCCGGAGCAAAATCAACTACGGCACCGGCGCCATCAGATTCTTCGATGGCAAAAACATTGGGTCGCAGGGTGGCCAGACGGGTAGCTCCGGAAATCTTGAAAGTTCCGATTGCCTTACCGGCGTAGACCGGATGTTTGAAAAGATAGTCACCATCAGCAGATTCAATGGCAACACAGTCACTTACCAGTCCGCAGTCGGCAATACCGGCAGCCCGGGCGGCCAGTTCACGGCCAACGGTACTGTGACCCATCAAGACCAGAGCCGGGCTCTCCTGCGCGATATAAGCCGCCAGAACCGCAGCGTAGGTTTCGGTGGTGTAGGCGGCCAGAGCTTCATTATCGGCAACCGCAATCTCGTCAGCACCATATTTTTTCAATTCATCGGCACAAGCGGCCACGCCGCTGCCGATAACCAGAGCTTTCAAAGTTTCACCGGAAGCCGCCGCCAGGCGTTTACCTTCACTTAAGGCTTCAAAAGTGACTTTGCTCAATTTCCCATCGCGCTGTTCAGCGCAAACAACAATACTCATTATCTTAATCCCCCTTAAATAACCTTGGCTTCATTTTTGAGTAATTCAACCAGCTTGGCAACCACTTCATCAACCTCTCCAGTCAACTTCTGACCGGCCTTACGGGCAGGCGGCAACTCAGCTGAGACCATCTCTACTTTAGAAGCGACATCTTCGGCACTTAAGCCAAGATCAGCCAGAGAGACAACGTCAAGCGGCTTACGTTTGGCTTTCATAATCCCCGGCAATGAAGGATAACGCACTTCGTTAAGACCTTTCTGAGCGCTGATCAAGGCCGGAAGCGCCATCTCCAGTTCCTCGGTACCACCATCGATCTCACGCGTAACCGTCGCCTTGCCGTCAGCAAGTTCGACCGCCACAACGACATTGGCCAGAGCCAGATCAAGTTTCGCCGCCAGCCGTGAAGGGACCTGAGCGGCGCCGTCATCAACTGCCTCTTTGCCGGCAAAGATAACGTCGTAACCGGCCTCCTTGTCGCTCAACAGTTTTGCCAGAGCAACGGATACGGCATGACTGTCAGCTTTCTCAAGTGCGGGATCATTGATCAAAACCGCACGGTCGGCACCCATCGCCAGTGAATAGCGCAGAGCCTCCTGAGCCTTGTCTCCGCCGACTGTGACGACAACCACTTCGCCACCATCTTTTTCTTTAGTTTTAATCGCCTCTTCGACAGCATATTCGTCGTAGGGATTAAGGATCATGTTGACCCCTTCATCAGAGATTTGACCATCACCACCGACGACAATCTTGGCTTCGGTGTCGAAAGTCTGTTTGATACAAGTTACAATTTTCACAACACTTACCTCCTGTTATAAGGTTAATTTTACTTACCGCCTACTGCAAAATATTGGTTGCAATTACCAGACGCATAACCTCGCTGGTACCTTCATAAATTTCGGTAATCTTGGCATCCCGAAAATAGCGTTCGAGCGGATAATCCGTCGTATAACCGTAGCCACCGAGAATCTGGATTCCCTGAGTTGCGGCTTTCATTGCGGTTTCGGCCGCCATCAATTTCGCCATTGCCGCCTCTTTACCGAAAGACTGGCCCTGATCCTTTAAATAAGCCGCCCGGTGCGTCAACAGACGAGCCGCTTCATACTGCGTCGACAAATCCGCCAGCATCCACTGAATCGCCTGCAATTTGGCAATCGGTTTCCCAAATTGAACCCGCTCCTTGGCATAAGCTGTGGCGTCTTCAATCGCGGCCCGGGCAATCCCCAGAGCCTGCGAGGCGATTCCAATCCGACCACCGTCCAGGGTCGTCAGCGCGACCTTAAAACCTTTACCGACTTCACCCAAAAGATTATCTTTGGGAATCCGGCAATCTTCAAAAACCAACTCGGCAGTCGAACTGCCGCGAATACCGAGTTTGTCTTCAAGTGTACCGACACTGAAGCCGGGATTATCAAGCTCAACGATAAAAGCGCTGAGGCCGCGGTGCCCCTTTGACTTATCGGTGGCCGCAATCAGAATACAGTAATCAGCTTCGTTACCGTTGGTAATAAAGATCTTGCGGCCGTTAATGACCCAATCATCACCATCCAGAACTGCAGTCGTAGACAGATTGGCGGCATCAGAACCGGCATTCGGCTCGGTCAGGCCGAGGCAACCCAGTTTGCGGCCACTGGCCATATCCGCCAGATATTTCTGTTTCTGGGCTTCAGTACCAAAAATTTTAACCGGGTCACAGGCCAGGGAGTTATTTACCGACATGATGACCCCGGTAGCAGCGCAATGACGCGAGATCTCCTCAATCGCTATAGAGTAACAGATATTACTCATACCTGAACCTTCATAATCGACCGGAACACTGACTCCCATAAGGCCGAGTTCAGCCATTTTTTTGACCGTCTCTGCGGGATATTTATGCTCTTTATCCGTATCTTTGGCTAGCGGTTTCACCTCTTTTTCGGCAAAACTGCGGGCCATCTGCAACATCATTCTCTCTTCTTCAGTATAGACAAATTCCATTTCACATGTCCCCGCTTAGATTATTTGCTGTAATCGTAAAAACCGCGCCCACTCTTGCGGCCATAAAAACCGGCATCAACATATTTCTTCAGCAACGGACAGGGCCGATATTTACTATCACCCAAACCCTCATGCAGAACATTCATAATCGCCAAGCAGGTATCCAGGCCGATTAAATCGGCCAGGGCCAGAGGCCCCATCGGATGATTCATGCCAAGTTTCATAACATTATCAATATCTTCCGGTTTGCCAACCCCTTCAAAGAGACAGTAAACAGCTTCATTAATCATCGGCAACAAAATCCGGTTGGCTATAAAACCGGGGAAATCATTGGCTTCGCAAGGAATCTTACCCAATTTCTTGGAAAGTTCAACTACGGCATCATAGGTTTCATCCGTTGTTGCCAGCCCCTTGATGACCTCAACCAGCTTCATTACCGGCACCGGATTCATAAAGTGCATGCCGATCATCTTGCCGGGACGTTTAGTGGCGGCGGCAATTTTTGTAATCGATATGGACGAGGTGTTGGAAGCAAGAATCGCACCTTCTGCGCAAATTTCATCAAGCTGGGCAAAGATATCGAGTTTAATCTTCTCATTTTCAGTCGCGGCCTCAACCACAATATCGACATCTTTCATGGCGGCAAGTTCAGTTGTGGTCGAAATACGGCCTAAAACTGCATCCATCTCCGTCTGCTCCAATTTACCTTTATCAACTGAACGCTTAAGATTTTTCTTGATCACAGCCATACCGTTCGCAACAAACTTATCCGCAATATCGTGCATAACCACATCCAGACCCGCCTGGGCTGCAACCTGGGCAATTCCGTTACCCATCTGCCCGGCACCGACGACGCCAAACTTTTTGATCTCCATTATATGTTCTCCTAAAATAAAGGGTGAAGGGTGAAGTTCGAAGGGTGAAATTTTCTAACTTCACCCCTCTAACTTCTGACTTTTACTCCTATCTTCTCTCGATTACCATCGCGGCGCCCTGACCTCCGCCGATACAGAGTGAGGCGATACCGCGTTCATAGTCATTTCTTTCGAGAGCGGTTAACAAGGTAACCAGAATCCGGGCGCCAGAAGCGCCGATGGGATGACCCAAAGAGATGCCGCTGCCGTAGATGTTAACCCGATCCATATCAAGCTTCAGTTCCCGCACACACCCAATAGCCTGCGATGCGAAGGCCTCATTTAATTCAAAATAATCGATCGCGTCAAGCCCGATATCAAGCTTAGAGAGCAAGCGGTTGATTGCGGGAACCGGACCCAGACCCATGTAAGCCGGATCAAGTCCGCCGGACTGAAAACCCTTAATAACCGCCTTGACTTCAAGGCCCAATTCTTTGGCTTTTTCAGGTGTCATCAGTAAAAAGGCGGCGGCGGCATCGTTAATTCCGGAAGCATTACCGGCAGTAACCGTGCCGTTCTTCTTAAAAGCCGGGCGTAATTTACCCATTTTCTCAACCGATGTCTCCATCGGCCGTTCATCAACGGCAAAAGCGAGCGGATCTTTTTTCCGCTGCGGGATCATGACCGGAACAATTTCATCAACAAAAACCCCGTCAGCAATCGCTTTACAGGCCCGCTGATGACTTAATGCACCCAACTCATCCTGCTCCAGACGGGAAATGCCATAAAGCTCAGCAATATTTTCCGCAGTCATCCCCATATGATAACCGTAAAAGATCTCCCAGAGGCCGTCATTGACCAGCAGATCAACCATTTCCGTATTACCCATTCGCGCTCCCCAGCGGGCGGCAGGCATCGCATAAGGAATCTGGCTCATATTTTCCATACCGCCGGCAATCATAACCTCATTTTCACCAGAGGCGATTGCCTGAACTGCCAGAGCTACGGCTTTTAAACCGGAGGCACAAACTTTATTAACCGTATAGCCTCCCGCTTCACGCGGCAAGCCGGCGCGAATCATAGCCTGACGGGTAACATTCTGCCCCTGAGCCGCCCCGACGACATTACCCATAATCACTTCATCAACCTGCAACTCGGCAAAAGCACTGTCCCAGGAACTATATTTATTTTCAACCTCACACTCTTTACCCGCCAGTGCAGCAGCCCCGGCGCCAACCACAGCCGGACTCATTACCGGCCGGCATTTAACTCTTTCGAGAACATCGCGAATTACAGTTGCACCGAGATCGACAACCGGGATCCCTTTTAAAGTTCCACCATAGTTCCCGATCGCGGTTCGGGTCGCACTGACAATTGATACTTCACGCATGTTACTCTCCTTAAAATTAAAATATTCCGATTTATAATATTATGCTTAATGCTAAAATCTAAGACAAATTCTCGATAACCATCGAAACCGCCTCTCCCCCGCCGAGGCAGAGAGAAGCCATGCCGTAACGTCTACTACGGTGTTTCAAAGCATATATCAGGGTGGTTAAAACCCGGGCGCCGGAGCAGCCGATCGGATGACCCAGGGCAACAGCGCCGCCGTTGACATTAACCCGTTCCGAATCAATGCCAAGTTCCTTGATAATGGCGACACTGGAGGTAGCAAAGGCCTCATTGATTTCATGCAGATCAATATCAGCAACCTTCAACCCGGCCTTTTTCAGAACCTTGGGGATTGAATTGATGGGAGCCACCAGAACATCCTCCAAGGGCACCCCGGCAGCACCCTGAGCCACAATACGGGCTAAAGGCTCAAGCTTTAGTTCGGCGGCCCGCTCTGCACTCATGACCAACAGACAACTGGCGCCGTCACTGATTTTCGAGGCATTACCGGCCGTAACAATACCATTTTTATCAAAAGCCGGACGTAATTTTGCCAGAGCCTCCATCGTCGCCGCCCGGGGCCCTTCATCAACCTTAAACTCATAAGGGTCACCCCGCCGCGGGGTGATGGTTACCGGTAAAATCTCATCAGCAAAAGCGTTATTTTCAATCGCTTTCAGAGCTTTATCATTTGATGCCACCGAAAAGGCATCCATCTCCTCGCGGCTGACCGAGAACTTTTTACTGACCAGTTCCGCAGTATAACCCATGTGGTAGTCGTTAACTACATCCCAGAGGCCATCATGCACCATGCCGTCAACCGCCAGAGTATCTCCCATTCGTGCGCCCGAGCGGGCGGCGGGGATATAATAAGGAATGTTGGACATATTCTCCATGCCGCCGGCTGCAATAATTTCGGCATCACCGGCTTTAATCGCCTGTTCCGCCAGCATCACCGCTTTAAGCCCGGATCCACAGACCTTATTAACCGTGATCGCACCGCCTGCCATCGGCAGACCGGCCTTAATCATCGCCTGTCGGCCGGGATTCTGACCGAGGCCAATAGGTACGACATTACCCATAATCACTTCATCAACCAACTCTTTTTCGATACCGGCCCGGGATACGGCCCCGGCAATAGCCAAGCCTCCGAGTTCGGTCGCGCTGAAAGAGGAGAGTCCACCCTGAAAATTTCCGATCGCGGTACGCAGCGCGCTGACGATAACTACATCTTTAGCCATGATAATTCCTCAAAAATAATTAATATCTTACCAGCCCTGCCTTGAAAAAAATCTCTTTTTGCAAGACTTAAAAGCGCAAAGCATCAGATAACATTTTCCTGCCGCAGTGCCGATATTTCAGCCGCACTAAATCCCAAATCAACTAACACCGCCGTGGTATGTTCTCCCAGACCGGGGGCCGGTATGTGGTGAACCGGCTTCTGCGAATTAATCATAATCGCAGTATTGGTCTGCGGCAACCTTCTGCCATCGGCCAGATTCATATCATAAAACATTTTGCGTTCCTGAAAATGCGGCGCCTCTCGTACCTCGGCCATAGTCTTCAGGATTTCACAACAGGTATCACGATTAGAGAGAAGATCTTCCCATTCGGAGGCTGTACGAGCAGCGAAAATCAACTCGAGTTCATTTTTAAGATAGGTCTGACGTGCAGGTTCATGATGATTATCGAGGATCAGATCTTCGCGCTCAATAGCCCGGCAGAAGTTATCCCAGAATTTTTTTTCCAGCGCCCCCAGAGCAATCTCACGATTATCCTGGGTTCGATAGATATTATAGCAGGCCAATTGACCGTTGAAAATGGTCGTATCCGGCTTTGGCTCTAGGCCTGAGGTGTAGTGATAAGCGGAGAGCAGCGGCAGCATACTGACCAAGCCGTCAGTCATTGAGATATCCAGTCGACTCCCGGAACCTCCTTTCAGAACTTTTATATAAGCGGCCAGTACCGCACTGACGGCATAAAGAGCCCCGCCGGCGACATCAGCAACCTGAATCCCAGACAGTGACGGAATTTCTCGACTCGCGGTCGTATTTAAGACCCCGGTCTCAGCCATATAATTAAGATCATGACCCGCTTTGAAAGCCTGCGGACCCTCCTGACCATAACCACTGATCGAGCAGAAAATCAATTCCGGTTTCAGGGCAGATAGTTCCTGATACCCACACCCCAGGCGTTCCATAACCCCGGGACGGAAACTTTCCAGGACAACATCGTATTCAAGTAAAAGTTTCTTGAACAGGGCCCGGCCCGCAGATTTTTTCAAATTGAGCGTCAGTGAACGTTTATTGCGATTGACCGCCAGAAAAAAAGCACTGATTCCATTAACCAGCGGTTCCCAGCTGCGCAGGTAATCACCCTCCCCCGGAGCTTCAATTTTCAGCACTTCGGCTCCATAATCAGCCAGAATCATGGTACAGAAAGGCCCCGGCAAAAGCCTGGTCAAATCCAAAACCTTAAGGCCTTGCAAGAGGTCGTATGCGGAGGAATCTTCAGTCATTTTTATATGCCGAAATAAACTGG
>JANTFH010000013.1 GCA_024763535.1 Thermodesulfobacteriota bacterium | reverse complement strand
AAGTTTTGGCACGATACAGAGAATCTGTCTGTCGCCAGTGTCGGCGTGAAGGGGCTAAACTGTTTCTTAAGGGAGACCGTTGCTATACTGAAAAATGTGCCTTTGATCGCCGGGCTTACGCACCGGGTCAGCATGGACAGCGCAGGACAAAAATTACAGAATACGGAATGCAGTTGCGGGAAAAACAGAAAGTTCGCCGTATCTATGGGCTTCTGGAAAAACAGTTTCGCAGCTACTTTGCCAAGGCTGATCGGCAGCGAGGAGTAACCGGTGAAAACCTGTTGATCCTGGTCGAGCGGCGTCTGGATAATGTCGTTTTCCGGATGGGTTTCACCAATACCCGGGCTGAAGCCCGGCAGCTGGTTGCGCATGGCCATTTTGTGGTCAACGGCAAACGGGTTGATATCCCATCCTTTCAGGTGTCGGTTAACGATGTGGTCGAAGTCTGCGAAAAAAGTCGTAAGCTGAATCGTATCAGCGAGGCTTTGGCGGCGGCGGCAAGGCGTTCATTGCCCGAGTATCTTGAAGTTGATAAAGAGAAGGGTCGCGGGGTACTTAAAGCTCTGCCTAAACGCGAGGATATCTCGCAATCGATTAATGAACAGCTGATCGTTGAATTTTATTCTCGTTAAATCTTATTGGTGCCGTATATGTCATTGATTTATAAAAATTGGCGCGAGTTGATTAAGCCGACTGAAGTGTTATGCGATGAAGGCGTGCTGACTGCAACCTATGGTAAGTTTGTAGTAGAACCTATGGAACGCGGATACGGTATTACCCTGGGTAATGCTTTGCGGCGGGTTCTGCTTTCATCCCTCCAGGGGACGGCCATTACCTCATATCACATTGATGGTGTCAATCATGAATTTTCGGCTATCCCCGGAGTACATGAGGATGTGACGATTATCTCCCTGAATCTCAAGGGGGTCTGTCTCAAAATGCACAGTGAGCAGGCGAAGACTATCTATATCGATGCCAAGGGCAGCGATAAGTCGATAGTTACCGCCGGCGATATCATCGTTGACCAGGATGTTGAGATATTAAACCCCGATCACCATATCGCAACCCTGGAGAGTGATGCGGTTCTGAAGATGGCTCTGACGGTGCAGACCGGTAAAGGATTTGTTCCTGCCGCCCAGATTGGTGATCAGCAGTCATATCCGATCGGGACGATTCTTCTGGATGGAGTTTTTGCTCCGGTAACCAAGGTTAACTATGTAGTTACCAATGCCCGGGTCGGACAACAGACCGATTTTGATAAATTAACAATCGAGATCTGGACGGACGGTACGGTGGCTCCGGCCGATGCTCTGGCCTATTCCGCCAAGATTATCAAAGATCAGATGGCGGTTTTTATCAACTTTGATGAAAATATCGAGCCGGCCGCCGTCGAGGACGAAGAGGTTGAAGAGAAAGAGGTTATCAACGAAAATCTCTATCGTAATGTAAGTGAGTTGGAGTTATCCGTCAGATCGGCGAACTGCTTGAAGAATGCTGAGATTGATTTGATCGGTGAGCTTGTGCAAAAGAGTGAATCAGAGATGTTGACAACCAAGAACTTTGGGCGCAAGTCTCTGCTTGAGATTAAGGAAATACTGACCAGTATGGGTCTTTCTCTGGGGATGTCTTTGCCCGATTTTGATCCTAAGAATGCTGAGATGATTAAGAAAGTTATGAGTGACGATTACGAAGAGTGATCGGGTTTGGGTTAAGTTGACTCAACCCCCCCACTGTTTGATTCTGAAGGAGAATAGAAGATATGCGACATAGAGTTTCCGGTCGACGTTTAGGGCGTAGTTCCAGCCATCAGAAGGCGATGTTTCGCTCCCTGGCCGCGGCCCTGATTACCCATGAACATATTGAAACGACCGATGCCCGGGCCAAAGAGTTGCGCCGGGTTACAGATCGTCTGGTTACCCTGGGCAAAAAAGGAACCCTGCATGCCCGGCGTCAGGCCTATAAATTTTTGAATGACCATCAACTGGTGCAGAAACTGTTTGATGAGATCGCCCCGCGTTTCAGTGATCGCCCGGGCGGATATACTCGTCTGATTAAATCCCGGATCAGGTTTGCCGATCAGGCTCCGATGACCTTTGTCCGTTTTGTCGACAGTGCCATGACGGACAAATCCGCTGCGAAGGAAGAGATCTCGGAAACTGCTGCTCCGAGCACGGTGGAAGAACAGGTTAAGGCCGGCGTCGAAGAGGAACTTCAGGCGTCCTCGTCAGAGGCTGAGACTGTGGATGAAGTTCCTGCGGAAGTTGAGACACCAGCCGAGACCGAGGTTGAAGCCGCTGCTGCTGAGGTGAGTGAAGAAGAGGCTCAGGCAGAGAATCTGGAAGTAGCCGAGGATGCGGTAGAAGCGGAAAAGAGCGAAACGGAAAAGTAATCTATTTTTTACGAATAGTAGTTTTCTAATATTTATTAAAGGCGGGTTTCAGGTTTTCTGAAACCCGCCTTTTTTTTGCCGCGATATTAAATCGATCGGTTATTGTGCCAATTTCCATTTAGTAAAAGCCTGAATATATGCTATAACTTTATAAAATCTTTACAATCAATAATTATATGAGAGTTTCATTGCGTTTATTGTCTGGGTTGGAGAAATTATTTTACAGCTTGAGGAGTTAGGAGATGTTGTCGGCAAAAATTGTAATTGTCGAGGATGAAAATGATATCCGTGAAGTTTTGACCTACAATCTGGAGCGGGAAGGATTTCGAGTCTGGGGGGCTGCTGACGGGGTTCTCGGTCTCAAACTAATCCAGGATAAAGTTCCGGATCTAATCCTGCTTGACCTGATGCTCCCCGGTCTGGACGGTCTGCAAATCTGTCAGAAGCTCAAGGGCGATAAGCTAACTGCCGCGATACCTATTATTATGGTCACGGCCAAGGGCGAAGAACATGATATTGTCACGGGTCTGGATCTGGGTGCGGATGACTATGTTACCAAGCCATTCAGCCCGAAAGAGTTGATAGCCCGGGTCCGGGCCGGGCTCCGGCGCGGGAAACCGATAGATCGGGAAAACGACAGGCGGCTTGAAAATGATGGAATCACTATTGATCTGGATCGACATGAGGTTTCGGTTGATGGTGAGAGGGTAACCTCTTTTACCGCAACGGAATTAAAATTACTCTATTTTATGGCTTTGCATTCCGGCCGCGTTTTTACCCGTGACCATCTTTTGAACAAGGTTGTCGGACACGATAGTTTTGTCGTGGATCGTAATATTGATGTGCATATTCAGTCGATAAGAAAAAAACTCGGTAAGCGGCGGGAAATGATCGAAACCATTCGTGGCGTCGGCTACCGTTTCCGGGATAGCGGGGAGAGATAAAGTGGCGATAAATCTGTTTCGTTCACGCATACTCTGGAAAATTTATGCAGCTTTTGTCATCGTTATTGTCATCGCCGCAGTAATGGTCAGCATGGTGGTAAGTGGGGTTATCAGAGATCGGACTCTGGCTGATGTTCAGCAAACTCTAAATGTCCGGACTCTTTTTTTAAGTCGCCTGGTACTGCCGCTTTTACAGGGAGAAAAGGATCTCCATCTCAGGCGGGCCTTAAAGGATGTCGCTGTCCGCAGCCATACCCGTTTTACTATTATAGATGCTACGGGAAGAGTTTTGATCGATTCGGATAAAGATCCGAAGCTGATGGATAATCACGCTACCCGTCCCGAAATTATGGAGTCGAGGTTTCATGATTTCGGGGTTGCGAACCGTTACAGTAATACCCTAAAGACCGAAATGATGTATCTGGCCCGTTCGCTCAAAAGAGAGGGAGAATTATTGGGATATGTCAGGGCGTCTCAGCCTCTGATTCTGATTAATCAGCGTATCAGTGACAGCCGCGGGATGATATTGGCGGGGATCGGAATGATTGCCCTGATCGCCCTTCTCTTAGGATTTTTGCTGGCCCGGCACTTTATTCGGCCTCTGTTGTCTATGACGCAAATGGCGGAGGCCATGGCTTCCGGCGATTTCAGTTCCTCGCTAGACTATCGGCGACGGGATGAAATTGGACGTCTGGCTCAGGCCTTTAATCTGATGGCGGAAAAATCACGTCAGCGGATTGAGACCATAAATAGTGATCGGACTAAACTGAATGCGATTTTAACCAGCATGCGTGAAGGTGTGGTGGCGGTAGATGATGATGAGAAGGTGGTGCATATGAATCAGGCCGCCGTTCAGATTCTGAATATTAATGATCAGGAGTGGCGGGGCAAAGCGATCTGGGAAATAACGCGTTTGCAGGAGTTATGCGGAGCCCTGAGCGAGGTGTTGCAGAGCAGTACTGATATCAAACGTAACCTCAATATCTCGTATGGTATGCAGGAAAGGGTAGTTGAGATGTACGCGGTGCCGTTAAAGAGCGGTACGGTTGTGGTTGGAGCAATGGTCGTACTGCTCGATGTTTCCGAGCTGCATCGTCTGGAGACTGTACGCCGGGATTTTGTCAGTAACGCCTCGCATGAGCTAAAGACCCCGATAACCGCAATCCGCGCTCTGGTTGAAACCATGGTTGATGACGCGGACCACATGCCGGAAGCGGTGAGATTATCTTTTTTGAAAAAAATTGCCACCCAGTCGTTGCGGCTGTCGGCTCTGGTCGTTGATCTCATGGCTCTTTCACGTTTTGAAACACAGTCGCAGGATGAGGTTTTGAAAATGCGGCTTGAGCTTAATGACGTGGTCGCTACAGCAGTAAATTGTCTGAGGCCGCTGGCCGACGATCAGGATATCAGTCTGGAGTTTGAGGCTTCGGATGAGAAGATTGAACTGTTTGCCAACCAGGAGATGCTGGATCAGGCAATTACCAATGTACTCGATAATGCAATTAAATATAATACACCGGGAGGTCGGGTCAGGATTGGATTAGAACGGATCGGGGCGGAAGTGATTGTTGAAGTTTTAGATACCGGCATCGGGATTCCTCCCCAGGAGAAGGAGAGGATTTTTGAACGTTTCTACCGGGTTGATAAGGCTCGTTCGCGGGAACTGGGCGGTACCGGTTTAGGCCTGGCAATTGTTCGGCATATAGTATCTGTCCACAGGGGGCGCATAGAGATCGAGAGCCGGCCCGGTCAGGGGTCGACTTTTCGCCTTATCTTTCCGTTTTCAGATCCTTCTATCACGAGTGTAACGGAGACAGAGGAAAAGAATCATGGCTAAACATCTGCAGAATGGGTTGGAGCTACTCAAGAAAGAGCTGCTGCAAATTGCATCGATGGCTGAAAGTGCGACAGAAAAAGCTTTAGTGGCGTTGACTGAGAGAGATGTGGAACTGGCGCAGGCGGTTATCGATAAGGATTACTTTATCAACGACGCTGAAGTTCGTGTTGAAGAGGAGTGTCTGAAAATAATGGCTCTCTATCAGCCGGTGGCGGCTGATCTGCGTTTTGTTGTGACCGTGCTCAAGGTCAATAACGATATCGAGCGGGTCGGAGATCTCGCCGTTAATATTGCGGAACGGGCACTCTACCTGTCCCAGCATGAGGTCCTCCCGGTCAGCATCGACTTTTCCGAAATCATAGCTGATGCCAAATTCATGCTCAGCCGCAGCCTCGATGCGCTTACCAAGAGAGATGCACAACTGGCCCGTGAGGTTATCCTTATGGATGACCGGGTGGATGACGCCAACTTTAAGCTTTATAAAGATATACGCCGGATCATGAGTCAAGATCAGGCGACCATAAAGCGGGCCCTGCACTGGCTTTCAAGCGCCCGCCACCTTGAGCGTATTGCCGATCTCGCTACCAATATCTGCGAAGATGTTGTCTACATGGTGGAGGGCGAGGTTATCAGGCACCAGCCCGCCATCTATATGGATGAAAATTAGTACTCTATAGGGCGTCTTCTCTCTTACCCGATTCACTCCCCGAAAAACTAGGCTGAAGCTTCAGTTTGCGGCAGCCTTCTCTTCTGGAACAGGTAGAGCCCTCCGAGAATAACCAGCCCTATAGGATAGGCCAGATATTTGTTGGAGATTGAGAGTGAACCCGCCAGAAGCTCAGGCCGGAACATGGTCAGAGAGATGCCGAGCAGAATCACCATTTCGTACCATTTGTTTTTGACAACAAACCATCCCTGAGTTGCTGAAGCGAAAGAACAGGTGCCGATACAGGCCATGATAAAGATCATGATACCGAGAGGCCAGCTGTTGATGTTATAGAGGATCAGGTCACTGTTGAAGATGAACATAAATGGCAGTATCGAGGTCCTGATATCATACATGAACCCCTGAATGCCGGTTCTAATCGGGTCTGAACGGGCCAGGGCCGCGGCGGCGTATGAAGCTAATCCGACCGGCGGGGTGTCATCGGCCAGGATGCCGAAATAGAAGCAGAAGAGGTGGGCCGCCATCAGCGGGACGATAAAGTTGTTGAGGCCGCCGACCTGAACAATGATCGGCGCGGTCAGAGAGGCCATGACGATATAGGTTGCTGTTGTCGGTAGGCCCATGCCGATCAGAAGACTGGCGATAGCGGTGATCAACAGCATGAGGTAGATATTGCCGCCGGAGAGCTGTTCGACAATCTGGGTGATCATGCCGCCGATACCCATATTGACAACGCCGACGATAATCCCGGCAGCGGCACAGGCTACGGCTACGGTAACCATATTTTTAGCTCCGGAAGCCATTCCCTCGTAGATGGTTGCGCAACTTTTTTTGATACTTTCCCCGAGGGACCCGGCTTTGCTGCGACCATCAATCATATCCTTGGCAAAAACCACCAGAATCAACCACAAAATCGAGTTGAAAGCGGATTTGTCCGGGGAGTGGCGCAGATAGATAAGTTCGTAAAGCAGGGCTCCGATCGGGATCAGGTAATGCAGGCCTCCCTTCAAGGTAGTAAAGAGGTTCGGCAACTCCTCTTTGCGCAGACCCCGGAGGCCGAGTTTGGAGGCTTCGATGTGGGTTATGTAGAGCAGGGCGACGTATGAGGCAAAGGCTGGAATGGCCGCAGCTTTGACTACGGCAATGTATGGGACATTGACATATTCCGCGATAATAAAAGCGGCGGCACCCATGATCGGCGGTGCCAGCTGACCGTCGGTGCTGGCCGCAACCTCAATCGCCGCCGCCTTGGTAGCGGGATAACCTACCTTCTTCATCAAAGGAATCGTAAAGGTTCCGGTGGTTACGATATTGGCTATACTGGAGCCTGAAACCATCCCCGTAAAACCACTGGCCAACACCGCCGCCTTAGCCGGCCCGCCCTTAAAACGCCCGAGAAAACATAGGGCCAGATCGATGAAAAACTGCCCGGCCCCGGCTTTTTCCAGCAAGGCACCGAGGAGAACATAGAGAAAGACCACGCGGGCCGACACATCCAGCGGGATGCCGTAGATACCTTCACCGGAGAGGCTGATCTGGCTTAAATAACGATTTACTGAAACTCCGCGAAAGGCAAGAATATCGGGCATGTAGGGGCCGAAATAGGCGTAGGCGCTGAAAACTATGGCGATAACCGAAAGTGCCGGCCCCAGAGCTCTGCGGGCAGCTTCAAGCAGAAGCACAAGCAGAATAAGGCCGAAAACCACGTCCATCGTTGAAGGCATGCCGGAACGGTTGCCGATACTTTCCCAGTTGACATAGAGATACATGGCGCTGACAGCCCCGAGGATGGCGCAGGCGTAGTCATTCCAGGAGATGTGGTTGCGGGCCGAAAGGAATTTGAGAAAAGAGCGGGGTTTTTTGAAGAAGGGAATATTGAGGAAAAGCAGAATTAGAGCAAAAGCCAGATGAATCGCCCGAATTGCAATCGAATCCAGCAGCAGCCAGCTGGATACCGATAGCTGAAAGAGCGACCAGATAACTGCTATGATTGGTACTAGATGGCGTTCAAAGCCATGTAGAACCCGAATTTCACCACTCTCTTCAGCAATGATTTCCTGGAGAATTTCATTCTGTTCCTGTTCTGACTTTTCTTCCGGTTTGGTCATCTGTTGTAATCCTCATTAATTTAGTTGCCGGTGTTTGCGTTGACTTCTATCTGCAGGCTTCAAAGCGCTATTTAATTATGAAGTTTTATTCTTCTTCTCCGGGGTACGGGTCACCAGAATACTGGTTTTGGCGCGGCGGACGATTTTTTCAACCGTGGTTCCGTAATAATATTTTAAGGAGAGGTTGGAGCGGCCGTGGGAACCGATAACCACCAGATCAACCGGATTCTTCTCAAGTTCATCGAGAATTTCAACGTAAGGAATACCCCGGCGAATATGGTAACTGTAGGAGATTTCCTTTAGAGCCGGAAAGCGTTCAACCAACTTTTCAAGCTCAATTCGGGCATCTTCCAAAGCCCCCTGCTTAAGCTTTTCATATTCTCTTTCACTAAGATAGTGATGCAGCATACTTTCATCGTGGTTGACATGAATGATGGTTAGACTGCATCGGCGTCGCTGAGCAATTTCAATGGCATGGTTCAGGGCGTAATAGGAGTCTTCAGAGAAATCGATGGGGACTAAAATTGAAGTGATCTGCATAGTCAATCCCTTTTATTTAAAATTGTTTTACAACTTTATTGGTCTGTTGACTTCGTCAGATTAGAGCATCCTCTAGCTATCATCTATCATATTAATCAGTAATTGCAACTATTTTTTGTAGTCATGTATGAATCCATAAATAGATCTGGATCTTTATATTGGCTTAACTTTTATCTATTAATTTGCGCTTAACTTAATAAAACAAGAGAGTTTCAATTAACTTTCATGGACATATTAGTTGGATCAGTGAACAAATCTTATCCTCTAATTTCAACTGCTACTCTGGTTTCCTCTACGCTTCGGTCTTTTAGTCTGGAGCTAAGCGGATGGTAATGTTTTAGTGAACCGAATTAGATATAGCCGGCGGACACACAAACAAATTGAATATGTGGTCAAATGTCTACTGTTGGCCTGTGCCCTGGTAGCTGTTTTAACCACGGTCGGTATCGTTCTTTCGGTAGTCTTTGAATCACTTCATTTTTTTGCAAAAATACCCCTGAAAGACTTTCTCTTTGGTTTGAAATGGAGTCCGCAGACGGCAATTCGGGCCGATCAGGTCGGTTCATCCGGAGCCTTCGGGGTTGTTCCGGTTTTTACCGGAACCCTGATGATTGCTCTGATCGCCATGCTGGTTTCCGTACCGATAGGATTGATGTCGGCGATCTTTCTCGCTGAGTATGCAAGTTCTAAAGTACGGACTGTGGTTAAACCGCTATTGGAGATTCTGGCCGGGATTCCAACGGTGGTTTATGGTTTTTTCGCGGCTCTGACCGTAGCTCCGATGATCCGCGATTTGGGGAACTCTCTGGGGCTTGAAGTCTCATCTGAGAGTGCTCTGGTAGCGGGCCTGGTTATGGGCGTTATGATAATTCCTTTTATTTCATCAATTACCGATGATGTGATTAATGCCGTGCCGCAGGCTTTACGCGAGGGTTCATACGGTTTGGGGGCGACCCGCTCGGAAACTATTCGCAAAGTGGTGCTTCCCGCGGCTCTGCCGGGAATTGCCAGCGGTATTCTGCTGGCGGTTTCACGGGCTGTCGGGGAGACGATGATTGTGGTTATGGCAGCCGGGTTGAGTGCCAACCTGACGGCTAATCCGCTGGCGGCGGTGACGACGGTTACGGTTCAGATTGTTACTCTATTGGTCGGTGATCAGGAATTTGACAGTGCTAAAACCCTGGCCGCCTTTGCTCTCGGTCTGCTGCTTTTTATTGTTACTCTGCTGCTTAATATAATTGCTTTGCAAACCGTAAAAAAATATCGTGAACAGTATGACTAAAAGTATGGGCTCTGATTCTTCAACAGTGATTGAAAGGGTTGAAAGAGGTTTGTCCCGGCGTTATCGGGCTGAGAAACGATTTCGCCTCATTGGCGTCGGCGCCATCATTTTAAGCCTGTTCTTTCTGGTGATTCTTTTTGGCGATATCTTGATTAAAGGTCTGCCGGCTTTTTCTCAGACCCAGATTAAAATTACAATCTTTTTCGATCCGGAACGGCTACCGCTGGATAAACTTGAATCCGCCGATTTTGAGGCTCTGGTCAAGAGCGGTTTAAGAAGCATGTTTCCTCAGGTTAGAGGTCGCCGTAGCAAAAGGGCGCTCTATAAGCTGGTAAGCAGCGGCGCGGCCTATGAATTGCGAAAGAGGGTTCTGCATAATCATGACCTGATCGGTAAAACGAAGGATTTATGGCTGATTGCCGATGATGAATTAGACCTGTTGCTGAAAGGCGATATCGCAAGGGTTCCCGGCGGCCGCTTTAATCAGCAGCAGCTTGATTGGATCGAAAAACTGGAACGGGATGGGAATCTGCGGCAGCGGTTTAATCTTAATTTTTTTACCAGTGGAGACTCACGTGATCCTGAACTGGCGGGCGTATTAGGGTCTTTGAGCGGTACCGTTTTGACGCTGATGCTGACATTTTTGCTCTCATTTCCAATTGGCATCGGTGCCGCGGTTTATCTAGAAGAGTTTCTTAAAAAAGGCAGATTCAGTGATTTTCTCGAAGTTAATATCAATAATCTGGCGGCGGTTCCGTCAATTATTTTCGGGCTTTTAGGCTTAGGTGTTTTTATTAATTTCTGTGGTCTGCCGCGTTCCGCCCCTCTGGTTGGTGGCCTGGTGCTGACCTTGATGACGTTGCCGACGATTATTATCTCGAGCCGGGCTGCGATCAAAGCGGTGCCGCCTTCGGTCAGGGAAGCCGCTTTAGGACTCGGGGCATCACGGATGCAGACCGTATTTCATCACGTCATCCCCCTGGCTATGCCGGGGATGCTGACCGGGGCTATCATCGGTATGGCCCGGGCTTTGGGTGAAACCGCGCCTCTGCTGATGATCGGGATGGTCGCTTTTATTGTTGATATCCCGAAAAGTTTCAATGCCGCTGCTACCGTTTTGCCGGTACAGATCTATCTCTGGGCTGATAGTCCCGAGCGGGCTTTTCAGGCAAGAACCTCAGCGGCTATTATTATACTGCTGTTTTTTCTGATTTTGATGAATGCTTCAGCGGTCTATCTGCGGCGTAAGTTTGAACGGCGCTGGTAGCAAATGTTAACCTTGAATATTAAATGGAGAAAAAAATGAAAAAAGTATTACTTATGCTGTCGTTGTTTACCCTTATGCTGCTTCCTGCAATGAGTCAGGCGGGTGCTTCACGGGGCTATATCGCGATTGTCGGATCGTCAACCGTCTACCCGTTTGCGACTGTAGTCGCGGAAAGATTCGGCAAAACAACCAAATTCAAAACCCCGAAGATAGAGTCGACCGGTTCCGGCGGCGGTTTGAAGCTTTTTTCGGCCGGGTCCGGAATCAAGACTCCCGATATTACCAATGCTTCCCGCCGGATAAAAAAATCAGAGTATGAAAGATGTCAAAAAAATGGTGTGCATGATGTGGTTGAGATCAAGATCGGCTATGACGGAATTGTTGTTGCCAATGCGAAAACCGCTCCCCGTCTTGTCTTGAGTCGGCGGGATCTCTATCTGGCATTAGCTAAGGAGGTACCAAATCCTGATGGTAGCGCCACGGTAATTAAAAATCCTTATAAGACCTGGCATGATGTAAATCCTGAGCTTCCGTCAACCAAAATCCGGGTTCTCGGACCGCCGCCGACTTCAGGTACTCGTGACGCTTTTGTCGAGCTCGTAATGCAGGGCGGAGCCAAAACTTTCCCCTGGTTAAAGGCTTTAAAGAAGAAAGATAAACATAAATTTAAAGCGATTGCGCATACGCTTCGGGAAGATGGCGCATATGTTGAAGCCGGTGAAAATGATAATCTGATTGTTCAGAAACTTGAGGCCGATCTTGATACTTTAGGGATCTTCGGTTTCAGCTACCTCGATCAGAACAGCGATAAAATTCAGGGTTCTCTGGTTGACGGGGTTGAGCCCACTTTCGAAAATATCGCCAATGGCAAATACCCGGTTTCCCGTCCGCTCTTTTTCTATGTTAAAAAGTCTCACGTCGGTATGATTCCCGGAATTCGCGGTTACCTAGCTGAATTTACCAGTGAAAAAGCTTTTGGCGAAGATGGTTACTTAAGTGACCGTGGTTTGATCCCGATGCCCAAATCCGAACGTGAGCATTACCGTAAAGTCGCAACCGAGCTTGAGCCGGTTATGTCGGCATCCGATTTTAAGTAGTGGGTTTAGGGACAGTTTATATGTGCACTACCATGAAAAAACGCCTGGATTGTAATTCGTTGAATCCAGGCGCTGCTTCCGCAGTGAGCGACGAAGGATTGAACGATAGCAACCGCTGCCAGACCGTGGGTGAGCCTCTGCTTGAAAACCCGCGGATCAGCTGCCGCGAAATTGATGTTTTTTATGGCAAAAAACAGGCAATTAACAGCGTGTCGCTGGATATCGGCCACAATGAAGTGATCGCCATGATCGGTCCTTCAGGTTGCGGGAAGTCAACTTTTTTGCGCTGTATCAATCGCATGAATGATACGATTGATAGCTGCCGGGTATCAGGCTCTATTTTGCTTGATGGCCAAGATATCAACCGTCCCGATCTGGATGTCGTGCTGCTGCGGGCCCGGGTCGGGATGGTTTTTCAAAAGCCTAACCCTTTCCCGAAATCGATTCGGGAGAATGTTGCTTACGGTCCCAAAATTCATGGCCTGGCGCGGAACAAGGCGGAACTTGAGGAGATTGTTACTACTTCATTGCAGAGGGCCGGTCTCTGGGATGAGGTAAAAGACCGTCTTGATGAGCCCGGAACCGGCCTCTCCGGAGGGCAGCAGCAGCGTCTCTGTATTGCCCGGACAATTGCTGTCAGCCCCGAGGTTATTTTGATGGATGAGCCCTGTTCGGCGCTGGATCCTATCGCCACAGCGAAAATCGAGGATCTGATTACCGAATTGCGGGATAAATTTACAATCATAATTGTTACTCACTCAATGCAGCAGGCCTCCCGCATCTCCCAGCGCACCGCCTATTTTCATCTCGGCGATCTGGTTGAAGTCTCCTCTACCAGTCAGCTCTTTACCAACCCTAAACACAAGCTCACCGAAGATTATATCACCGGTCGTTTCGGTTGATAATGACGGCCTTTTTTACCCGGTAAATTAATTCTTGAACCGTGTCGGTCACGATCTTGAGTCAGATCATTCAGGATCGCACCCAGATTCTCCTGATAGCCGCCGAAGAAATGGTCGGAGCCCGGAATGATGGAAAAATCGGCATCGGGGTTCCAGCTCTCAACCAATTCCTGTACCATTTGCGGCGGGGCGATCTCATCCTTCTCCCCGGTAATCACCAGCCTTAAACCTGGTAATTTAAAGCTTTTAGCAAAGGGCAGCATGGCGGCCGGTGGTGAGACGAGTATCAGGGGGTCAGACTTCATATTCCCGGCGGCAACCGCTTTGACAATGACCCAGGCTCCAAATGAGTAACCGGCCAGGGTAATCTCCTGCGCTCCGGCTGCGAGAAGATAATTCCGGGCCGCCAGCAGATCATCGATCTCGCCTTCTCCGTCAGCAAATTGTCCCTGGCTGTTTCCGGTTCCGCGGAAATTGAAACGCAGGGTGGTGTCACCGGCTGCGGCAAAACTCCGGGCGATAGTTGTGACTACCGGATTGTTCATATCTCCGCCGTAGAGTGGATGCGGGTGGGCGATGACTACGGCCCGCTTCCGGCTGTTACTAGACAATCTTCCTTCGAGCTTGCAGGGCCCGTTAATGACGATCGGTTTTTCCGGCATAAGTTATTTCCTTCAAGTATTGTTCTTAAAAAAAATGATAGACGTTATTGAAAAAGGGCGTGGGCCAGGGCGGCCGGAAGCGCTTGTTCGACCTTGAGGATACGCGGGCCGATTGAGACAGGCTGCAGGCCCGAAGCTGTCAGCATCTCGATCTCAAAGGGGATAAAGCCGCCCTCGGGACCGATGGCAATCAGTGTTGTATTTTGCTGTGAGGTTTTATTTATCGCAGGGGCGAGCGGTGTCGCAGCTGCCGCCGGATGCAGCAGCAGGGCTGGATGGCAGCTTTTGGCTAAAAGAGGGACTTCATCCTCAGCAAATGGTCGGAAGCGGGGTTTAATGCAGATTTCCGGCAGTACTGTATCCACCGCCTGTTCCAGGGCCAGGAGAGTTATCTCCTTTAATTTTTCCGGTTGGATAAGGGGCGTCTGCCAGTAACTTTTCTCCACCCGCCAGGTATTGAAAAGAAAGATCTTTTTCACCCCCATGGTTACGGCCGTACCCAATACCCGTTTCAAGACCTTGGGTCGCGGCAGAGCCAGAAGCAGGGTTACCGGCAGCGGCGGCGGGGCCGGAGCGGTCAATTCAGTTTCCAGTTCAATCTCCGCATTCGAGATGTCGGTTATCAGAGCCCGGCCCAGGCGGTCGTTAACGACACCGATGCGCACTTTGGTGCCGCTTTCAGCCTTTAAAACGTCTATGATATGCCGGGCCCGGCGGCCGCTTATTCGGGCCCGGTTCGGGGCCAAAAAATCGCTGTCTTCCAGTAAAATAATATTCATAAAATTTTTTTGTGAGTGTCAATTCCGGGATGAAAGTGGAAAAGCGATTGACATCGCGGCGAATAAATCATTAATAATCAAGGTTGTCTTCCGCTTTGATACAGGTTATAATTATTGAATTCAGATTGCAACTGTTTTAAGCTGATCTTATCTATTTTTTCTTTTCAGCCAGGGAATTTGTTATCAATGTCCGCAGCTTCAGAGAGTCGGATTGAGACGCTGGTCGCAGAACTTAAGCGTTACAATCAAGCCTATCGGCAGGGAAAGCCGTTAATCAGCGATACCGAATATGACAACTTGACGGAAGAGCTGCGGCAGCTGGCCCCGGATCATCTGTTTCTACATCAGGTTGAACCGGAAAAGTTTTCCAGCCGGCGGGAGATTCGCCATCCGCGAGCCATGCTTTCAACCGAGAAAGCCTATACTAAGGAGGCGTTGCAACGTTTTGTCGAGAGAGTTGAAAAATGTGCCATCGAGCACCAGCTGCCTTTACCAGAGCTGCGTCTGACGGCCAAACTTGACGGGCTTGCGGCCCGGGATGACGGCCGGATTTTTGCGACCCGGGGCAATGGCGAAATCGGTTATGAGATCAGTTCGGCCTTCGAGAAAGGGGTGGTTGCGGTCGGCGGCCGGGGCCGGGGTCTGGGTGAAATTGTGATTACAAATTCATACTTTAATGAGTATCTGGCAGCTCATTTTGAACATCCCCGCAACCTCGTGGTCGGCATCATAAATTCCGACACCCTGAACCCCTACGCGGAGAAGGCTCTGGCAGCCGGAGCCGTACAGTTTGTGCCCTATTGTCAGCTGCCGGCATGGCAGGGATCTGGGAGTGAGCTTTTAGAGCGGTTGGATGAACTGCGCGAGGAGCTTATAAAACAGATCGATTATCCTCTCGACGGTCTGGTGGCCGAGGTCAGCGACTTACAGCTGCGGGAGTCTCTGGGGTATACTGATCATCACTATCGTTGGCAGATTGCGATCAAAAGTAAAGGTGAAACCGCTCAGACGAAAGTGCTTGATATAACCTGGCAGGTTGGCCGCACCGGCACCGTTACTCCGGTTTTAGAAGTGGCTCCGGTAAATATCTCGGGTGCCACTATCCGTCGGGTAACCGCGCATAACGCCGGCCTGGTTCGGGAGCGGCAGCTGGGGCCTGAAGCTCTGATTGAGATAATCCGCAGCGGTGAAGTAATTCCCAAACTCGAGAGAGTTATAAAAAAAGCCGAGGTTTCATCCCTGCCGGAGATTTGTCCCAGTTGTCAGCAGGCTCTGGTCTGGAGTAACGATTTTTTGAAATGCCTTAATCCTCACTGTCCGGCTCAGGCGGAACAGCGGCTCTGGCACTGGTTTAAGACCCTGGGTACGGTTGACTGGTTCGGCATCAAGACGATCCGGCGCCTGGTTGAAAACGGCTTTGATACACTGGAGAAGATTTATGGTTTGCAGGAGGCCGATTTTCTCGAGCTTGGTTTTGGATCGCAGCAGGCCCGAAACCTTTTTGCGGCATTGGAGTTGAGCCGCAGTAAAGAGGTTGATGACTGGCGTTTTCTGGCGGCTTTCGGAATCCCCTCTCTGGGGCGCGGCGACAGCCGGCGCCTGCTTAATAAAATCCCGCTGCCGCGTCTGCTGGACGGGGTTGAGGTGGCGGAGGTCGCGGCGATAGATGGTTTTGCCGAGTTGACGGCGCAAAATATTGTCAGCGGAATTAATCGCCGCCACCGGGAGATTAGCTATCTTCTGGATTCAGGCTTTAATCTGCGCTTTAGTGAACCGCTATCGGCGACAGCTGCGGACCATCCGTTTAAGAATAAGGGTCTGGTTTTTACCGGCAAACTCACCGGCGGCAGCCGGGAAGAGATTGAAAACCGGGCCCGGCAGCTGGGAATAAAGGTGCAGAAGTCGGTCAGTTCAAAGACCGACTATCTGGTTTGCGGTGAGAAGGTCGGCGCCAAAAAGATTGAAAAAGCGGCACAACTCGGGGTTGAAGTGATAAGTGAAGATCGTTATTTAGAAATTTTACAGAATCTTGATTCCTAAAAGCAAAACATCATAAAAATTTGATAATCACCTCTCTATTTCTGCTTTTCCCGGCGTTTCTTGACGGCCTCAGCCAGTTCGGCGAAGATATCCGCGGTCTGCTCAATTGAGATACAGGCATCGGTGATGCTCTGGCCGTAGCAGGACGAGGCTTTATCGGTATACTTCTGTTTGCCGGCAACCAGATGGCTTTCAAGCATAACCCCGCAGATAGAGTGATTGCCGGCGGCAATTTGACAGCTTACATCGGCCGCGACATCGATCTGTTTCAGGTGGTCCTTAAAGCTGTTGCCGTGGCTGCAGTCAATCATCAGATAGGGCGGCAGATTTGCCTTTTGCAGCAGGTCTACGGCTTTGTTTATCTCTTCTGCTTTGTAATTGGGGCCGCTTCTGCTGCCGCCCCGCAAAACAATGTGACCCCACTCATTACCTTTGGTTGCGAGAATGGCCGCCACCCCTTCCCGGGTAATTGAGGGAAACCATTGCGGTGTCCGGGCCGCCCGGACGGCATCGATAGCTACTTGGATATCACCATCAGTGCCATTTTTGAAGGCCACCGGCATCGACAGGCCGGAGGCCAAATCGCGATGAATCTGGCTCTCAGTTGTGCGGGCGCCGACCGCTCCCCAGCTGATGAGATCGGCTATAAACTGGCCGATAATGGTGTCGAGAAATTCGGTTGCCGCCGGGACCTTGATTTCGGTAATCTCAATCAGGAGTTTACGGGCAATCTCCAGGCCTTCGTTGATGGCGAAACTGCCGTCGACTCCGGGGTCGTTGATCAGGCCCTTCCAGCCGACTACGGTGCGGGGTTTTTCGAAATAGACCCGCATTACCACCATCAGTTCCCGGGGGTAGAGTCGGGCCAGTTTTTGCAGTTGGCGGGCATACTCCAGCGCGGCTTCCGGGTCGTGAATGGAACAGGGGCCGGCAACCACCAGCAGTCTTTGCTTCCGGCCGCTGATAATTTTCGCAATCGTCTGACGGCTCTCCAGGATAAATCGGGAGCCGGTCTCGGCCAGAGGATATTTGTTCAGCAGGACCACCGGTGGCGAGAGATGCCGGGCTTCGCTGATCCTGATGTCGCTGGTTTGTAAGTTTATCATGATTTTACCTTCCCGGCCGGAGCCGGAAGTAGACCTGTTTTTACGTTTTTCTAACGGCAGCCAACCGGCACCAGACACATCATCCGCAGGCCTTTATCGCCCGCCGTCAGGTTATGCATCATGCCGCCGGGGATAAATACCACATCACCGGGTTTTATCGGTCGTTTCTCACCATCAATAGTCAGATAGCCATCTTCCGCCAGAATGAAAATTTCATGTTCCCAGTCATGGGAGTGATAAGGCGTGTGGCCGTTCGCCTCAAACTCGAAGATACGCATGGCAAACGTGGGGGCGCCGTCATCCTCGCTGATGACCCAGCGGACGGTGACCCGGTCGGCGCCTTCAACCGCAACCTTTTCGGCCGGAACCTCGGAGTAGTGCAGATGCTTGAACATTTTTTTTCTCCTTTAACCTCTAAACCAGCTGCTTAAGACATTTGGGACAGATTTCGGGGAATTCCGCCGTAGCTGCGGTCAACTCCTCGCTGTAGCACCAGCAGCGGTTACACTTACTGCCGGCGGCGGCTTTAACCGTGACACTCAGTTCGGGGTTATCTTCAACGGCACTGTCACTCTCGGACATGGCGGTCAAGGTAACCTGGGAAACGATAAAGATATCGGCCAGCTGCTCCCGGTAGCGTTCCAGCAGTTTGGCGGTTTCGCCTTTGGCTTTAAGTTCAACCCGGGCTTCGAGGGAGTTGCCGATGACCTTATTCTGCCGGGCCTCTTCAAGAACCTTCAAGACCTGACGGCGGAGAATCAAAATCTCGTCCCAGGTGGCAGCCAGGGAGTCGTTGTCGTACTCCGGCGGCAGTTCTATAAATTCGTAAAGATGAACGCTTTCGCCCGCTTTGCTCTCCGGCATATGCTGCCAGACCTCATCCGTTGTGAAGGATAGAATCGGGGCGCAGAGCCTAACCAGGGTGTTTAACACCGTGTAAAGTATGGTCTGGGTTGAACGGCGTACCGGATTATCCGCCCGCAGGGTATAGAGACGATCCTTAACGATCTCCAGATAAAAGCTGCTTAAGGTGATGGCGCAGAAGTTATGGACGGCGTGATAGATGGTATGAAATTCATAATCATCGTAGGCCTTGAGCACCCGCTGCTGCAGTTTCTGCAGTTCGTGCAGGATGTAGCGGTCGATCTCCTGCAGTTCGTTATAGGCAAGCGTATCGGTTGCCGGGTTGAAATCACTCAAGTTGCCTAAAAGAAAACGGAAAGTGTTACGAATACGGCGGTAGGCTTCAACCAGGCGTGAAAGAATTTCGTCCGAGATCCGGATATCGTCCCGGTAGTCCTGAGCCGCGACCCAGAGACGCAGAATTTCAGCGCCGTAGCGTTTGATGACCTTCTCCGGAGCTACCACGTTACCGGACGATTTGGACATCTTTTTGCCCTTGCCGTCAACCACGAAACCGTGCGTTAAGACCGATTTATAGGGAGCCTGGCCGGTAGTGCCGACGGCGGCCAGCAGGGAGCTGTGAAACCAGCCCCGGTGCTGGTCGCTGCCCTCAAGATAGAGGTCGGCCGGAATCCCGCCTAAATAGTCACGGTTTTTAAGCACCGCAGCAAAACTGACGCCGGAATCAAACCAGACATCCAGGATATTGCCCTCCTTGACAAATTCGGAAGCGCCGCAGGCTGAACAGGTGAAATTATCCGGGAGAAAGAAGGCGGCATCTTTTTCAAACCAGATGTCGGCTCCGTGTTCTGTGAAAAGATCGGCGATCTCAAGCATGATTTTCTCATCGGCAACCACATGGCCGCATTTTTCACAGTTGAAAACCGTAATCGGGACGCCCCAGATGCGCTGGCGTGAAACACACCAGTCGGGGCGGTTTTCGATCATGCCGTAGATGCGTTCCCGGCCCCATGAGGGAACCCATTTGATCCTATTGATTTCAGTCAGGGCCTGCTGCCGCAAGCCCCCTTTTTCCATCGATATGAACCACTGCTCGGTCGATCTGAAGATGATCGGTTTTTTACAGCGCCAGCAGTGGGGATAGGAGTGGCTTAAAGGCTTTTCCGCGATAAGTTTGCCGAATTCGCGTAACTTTTCAATGACATTCGGGTTGGCTTTGAAAACAAACTGGCCGGCAAAGAATTCGACCTCGTCGGTAAAGCAGCCGCGGTCATCGACCGGGGCATAGACTTCGAGGTTGTAGCGCAGGCCGACCTCGTAATCCTCCTGACCGTGTCCGGGGGCTGTATGGACGCAGCCGGTTCCCGCCTCCAGGGTGACATGGTCGCCGAGAATGACCAGTGAGTCGCGCTCGTAAAGCGGATGTCTGCAGGTCTTGTTTTCCAGCTCTGCGGCCCGGATATCACCTAAAATTTCAACCTCTTTGAGTTCCGTTTCAGCGATGAAGGTATCTTTTAGTCCGGCCGCGACAATCAGAACTCCAGCCTCGGTTTTGAGTGCGACATAATCTAAATCGGGATTGAGGCAGACCGCCAGATTTGCCGGTATCGTCCACGGGGTCGTCGTCCAGATTACCAGCGCTGTTTCAACTCCGGCAAGGAAAGGGTAGAGGTCTCCGAGATCTTCATTAAGGGTAAATTTAACGTAGATCGAGGGCGAACTCTCATCCTCGTATTCGACTTCCGCCTCCGCCAGAGCAGTGGAACAGGGGGCGCACCAGTAGATCGGCTTCTTGCTCTTGACCAGGGTGCCGTCGGCTACAAACCGGCTCAAAGAGCGGACAATTTCACCCTCATAGGGGTAGTTCATGGTCAGGTAGGGGCGATCCCATTCACCAAAGACCCCGAAACGCTCAAATTCATCGCGCTGGATGGCGACAAATTTTTCCGCGTAGCGGCGGCAGGCCTGGCGGATTTGAACCTGGGTCATCTCGGCTTTTTTCTTGCCCAGATTCTTATCGACCTGGTGCTCAATCGGCAGACCGTGGCAATCCCATCCGGGAACGTAGTGACAGAGACGGCCGGACATGCTTTTGGATTTGATGATTATATCTTTAAGAATTTTGTTTAAGGCATGACCTATATGGAGATGGCCGTTGGCATAAGGAGGGCCGTCGTGGAGGACAAAGGGCGTCTGTTCCCGGTGACGCTCCAGAATCTGCTCATAGATTTTTTCTTCCTGCCAGCGGGCAATGGTATCGGGTTCGCGTTGCGGTAGATTACCTCGCATTGGGAATCCGGTTTGTGGCAGATTTAAGGTCTCTTTGTATTCCATCGTTAACAACTCCTGAAAAAAAAAGAGCCGCTTGCCATCAGGCGAGCAGCTCTTTTTAAGATGAATGGCGGGAGCGACGAGACTCGAACTCGCGGCCTCCGGCGTGACAGGCCGGCGTTATAACCAACTTAACTACGCCCCCAAAGTCAAATATAGCAATAGGCGGAACAGGGCTTGAACCTGTGACCCTCGGCTTGTAAGGCCGATGCTCTCCCAACTGAGCTACCCGCCCGCATAACGCTTATTTAGTTCAAGCTATCTTTCAAAGCTTTACCAGGCTTGAATTTCGGTACATTACTGGCTGCGATCTGGATACTGTCGCCAGTTCTGGGGTTGCGACCGGTACGAGCCGGACGAGCAACAGCGTAAAAAGTTCCAAAACCGACCATAGCTACTTTTTCACCTTTACCAAGTTCCTCTTTAACGACTTCCGTAAATGCTTTCAGAACTTTTTCTGAATCAGCTTTTGTAGCACCTGATTTTCCAGCAATCGCGTCAATCATTTCGCCCTTTGTCATAGTACCTTCCCCCTTTTAGTTAATTGGCTTAAAGTATGCGACCTTATAGCAAAGCAAAGAGTCCTAAGTCAAGGCAAAAAAGCCCGTTTTAGGCTGATTCCGCCTTATTTTTATGATTATCTTCATTTTCATATAAATAGAGTGGTTGAGCTCCGTTGGCAATGACCTCATCCTCGACTACACATTTGACCGCGCCGCTGTCCGGCAGATCGAACATAATCGAGTTCATGACGCACTCCAGGATCGATCTCAGGCCCCGGGCCCCGGTTTTCTGTTCGACCGCCAACTGGGCCACTTTTTCCAGGGCCGCCTGGCTGAAATCAAGCTCAACCTTATCCATGGCAAAGAGCTTGCGATACTGTTTGACTAGAGCATTTTTAGGCTCTGTAAGAATTCTGATCAGGGCTTCCTGATCAAGTTCACCCAAGCTTGCGATGACCGGCATACGGCCGATAAATTCAGGAATCAGGCCGAATTTAAGGAGGTCAGCCGGGGTAATATCCCGGTTGGGATCACTACTGCCGGCAAATCCCGGTTTTTCGACCTTGGTCTGAAAGCCTAATGTATTGCCCCGCAGACGGCGCTGGACGATCTCGTCGAGACCGTTAAAAGCTCCGCCGCAGATAAAGAGAATATCCCGGGTATCAAGTTTGATGAATTCCTGCTGCGGATGTTTGCGGCCCCCTTTGGGCGGGACGTTGGCAATGGTTCCCTCAAGAATCTTGAGGAGTGCCTGCTGTACCCCTTCACCGGATACATCCCGGGTAATCGAAGGGCTGTCCCCCTTCCGGGCGACCTTGTCAATCTCATCGATATAGATGATGCCGTGCATGGCCTGTTCGACATCGTAATCGGCGGCCTGCAGCAGGGAGACCAGGATATTTTCCACATCCTCACCGACGTAACCGGCTTCAGTCAGGTTGGTCGCGTCGACGATCGTGAAAGGTACTTGTAAAATCCGGGCCAGGGTTTGCGCCAGCAGGGTCTTGCCGCTGCCGGTCGGTCCCGCCAGAAGAATATTACTTTTTTGGATCTCGACTCCATCATCGGCGTCTTTAAGATCACGGGAGGCGATGCGTTTATAGTGGTTGTAGACTGCTACCGCCAGTTTACGCTTGGCTTCGTCCTGACCGATTATATACTCATCCAGACTCTCTTTGATCTGCCGCGGAGGTATCAGGGTCTCCTGCAGGTCAGCCAGGGTATCGCGCTCATTCTCTCCGTCGATAATATCAATGCAGAGATCCACACACTCGTTGCAGATAAACACCGAAGGGCCGGCAATCAGCTTTTTGACGCTGTTCTGATCTTTACCGCAAAAGGAGCAGCGCATCATTATTTCCTGATCTTTTTTTCGAGCCATACCTATTATTTCTCCCCGGCAGTCTGGCGTTTAGAGATGACTTCATCAATCACCCCGTAGGTGACTGCCTCTTCGCTCGACATAAACATATCCCGGTCGGTATCCTGTTGCAGCCGCTCAAGATCCTGGCCGGTGTGCTGCTGCAGGATGGAGTTAAGATTTTTTTTCAGGCGCAAAATTTCCCGGGCGTGGATGTCGATATCCGAGGCTTGACCGGAGAAACCGCCCATCGGCTGATGCAGCATAATTCTTGAATTAGGCAGCGAATAGCGTTTGCCGTGAGTTCCGGAGGCTAAAAGCAGGGCCCCCATACTGGCCGCCTGACCGACGCAGATGGTGGTGATGTCGGGTTTGACAAATTGCATGGTATCATAGATGGCCATGCCCGCCGTCACCGAGCCGCCGGGTGAGTTGATGTAGATGTTAATATCTTTGTCCGGGTCGTCAGCTTCTAAAAAGAGCAGCTGAGCAATAACCGCGTTGGCGACATTATCATCAATCGGGGTGCCCAAAAAAATAATCCGGTCGCGCAGCAGGCGGGAATAGATGTCGTAAGCCCGCTCACCCCCGGGACTTTGTTCGACGACCATCGGCAAAAAACTCATATTGATATCCTCTTATGGTTACTCAGTATCCGTGGCGGGGGCCTCGGTTTCGTCGGTTACGGCTTCAGCTTTATCACCAGCTGCCTTGTAACTGACCTTATCTAGCAGGTGGCTGATGGTTTTGTCCATGATTACTTCACGCTGCAGCATGCCGGTTAATTCACCTTCACGCCCTTTGAACTGCTCAAAAATGTCCTGAGGATTACTGCCGGAGCTCTGAATAAATTTCTGAAAACGTTCGCCGACTTCATCAGGCGTACTTTCAATCTTTTCCAGTTCCGCCAGTTTTTCCAGAATCAGGGTATTTTTGACCGTATCGGCGGCTTCAGATTCAATCTTATCGCTGTGGCTGCTGATCAGTTCATCAGCTTTTTCCGGAGCAATCCCCTGGGAGGTGAAACGTGAGCGGGCCGCGTTTAGCGCGCGTTCCTGCTCCTCTTTCAACATCGATTCCGGCAGTTCAAAATCGGTTCGCTCACGCAGGGCGGCAAGCAGCTTCGAGGTGTACTGATTGCGAACTGCGTCTTTCTTGGAGGAGGTGATGTATTCGGTCATCTTTTCGCGCAGGGCCGCGACCGTTTCCATCTCGCCGCCGGAGATCTGGGTGGCCAGATCATCATTTAATTCAGGTACAATCTTTTCCCGGATGGACTTGACGGTTACGGTAAAGACAGTCTCTTTGCCGGCAAGCTCCTCTTTATGGTAATCATCCGGGAAGCTGGCTTTCAAATCGTAACTTTTTTCCAGTTCCAGACCGGCAAGCTGTCGTTCCAGATCGGGGATGAAGCGGCCGCTGCCGATTTCGATCGAGAAGTTTTCCGCACTGCCGCCCTCAAATTCTTCTCCATTGAGACGCCCGACGAAATCAATTTCAACGGTATCACCTTCCTGAGTCGGCCGTTCATCGATGGTTTTGAACTGAGCCATACTCTGCTGCAGTTTTTCCATCTCTGCGTCGATTTCAGCCTCTTCCACGGCAACCGAGCGTCCTTCCAGTTCAATGTCATCATAAGCTCCGATGGTGATCTCCGGCAGAATCTCAACCTTGGCCGTAAAGGTGAGGGAGGTGTCATCTTCGGGGAATGAGACATTCTCAATCTCCGGGGCGGCTATTGGAGAGAGGTCATGTTCCTGCAGAGCGGCACTGTAAGCCTCCTGCACCATATCCTCCATGACTTCCATCCGGGCCTGCTCACGATAGAGTCGCTTGACCATATTCAATGGGGTCTTTCCGGGTCGAAAACCTTTAACTTTGGCCTTCTTCTGCAACCGTTTGTAGGTTTTCGCCAGTTTTTTCTCAATCTCTTCCGCCCCGATCTCAATCGCGAGCTCTTTTTTTACCGTACTTATCTCTTTAATTGTAACACTCATGAAATTTTAACCTCTGTTGAAATTCGTTTCCGGGGTTGAACCGGTTAATTTCAACGGTGAATCGTTAATCTTGCTAAATAATTTTTAATAAAGACCCGAAAATGGTGCGAGAGGGGGGACTTGAACCCCCACGGTTAAACCGCTAGATCCTAAGTCTAGTGCGTCTGCCAATTCCGCCACTCTCGCAAAAAAGAGTCTTTTCTGTAACTATTATCCAAATAATTTTAGCGAGCCATACCCAGAAAGATTCCGGCAGCGACCACTGTGCCGATAACCCCGGCGACATTGGGCCCCATGGCGTGCATCAGCAGGAAATTGCGCGGATCCTCATCAGTTCCCATCTTCTGGACCACCCGGGCCGCCATCGGTACGGCGGAAACCCCGGCGGCGCCAATCATCGGGTTGATCTTCTCTTTGGAGAAAAGATTCATCAGTTTGGCCAGCAGAAGTCCGCCGATAGTGCTGAAGGAGAAAGCGACCAGACCCATGCCGAAAACCATCAGGGCCTTGGGATTCAGAAAGGCTTCGGCACTCATGGTACCGCCGACCGCAATCCCTAAAAAGATGGTAACAATATTCATCAGTTCATTCTGGGCGGCGCCGCTCAGACGTTCGACCACTCCGGACTCACGAAAGAAATTACCGAGCATGAACATCGCCATCAAGGCGGCGGATGCGGGAACAAAGAGGCAGACCAGACCGCAGGTAACCAGCGGAAAGATAATCTTCTGCCGCTTTGAAACCGGACGCAGCTGTTTCATACGGATCAGGCGCTCTTTCTTGGTGGTCAGGGCCTTGATGATCGGTGGCTGGATAACCGGTACCAGAGCCATATAGGAGTAGGCCGCTACGGCAGTGGCACCGAGCAGGTGCGGGGCCAGGGCCACGGTTGTAAAAATTGTCGTCGGGCCGTCAGCGCCGCCGATGATGCCGATGGAGCAGGCTTCCTGAATATTGAAGCCTAAACCCAGGGCGAAGAAAAAGGCGATGTAGACACCGAACTGAGCTGCGGCACCCAGAAGCAGGGTCTTCGGGTTGGCGATAACCGGGCCGAAGTCGGTCATGGCTCCGAGTCCGAGAAAAATGATCGGCGGAATCAACTCCCATTCCAGACCGTAATGATAAAAAATATGGAGGATGTTATGATTCTCCATCAGATGAGTCAAGGGCAGATTGACTACGAAAATGCCGAAGCCGATCGGGATCAGCAGCAACGGTTCAAAACCTTTACGAATAGCTAAAAACATCAGCAGAAAGGCGATCACCCACATGATCAGGTTGCCAACAGTCAAATGGTAGAGACCCATTGAATTAATAAATGAAAACAGTGTATCCGACATAACAAACTCCTGGGGAAAACAAGGGTATAAAAATCAAATTTCAGACCGGGGTTAAAAAAACGGCTTGAAATTAAAAACTATTATTCCTGACTTAGTGATTCAGGTATGTTAAAAAAAATTATTTCTTTTTTGGGTTAGGGGCAAACTTTTCAACCATGACCCGAGTAATAACCACGGTGATAGAGAGTACTCCCAAGACAAAAAATACCGATGAAAAACCGAAAATAAAAATTTTCATCGCTTCAGCCCACATGTCCATTTATCAACCTCTTAAATCCTGAAAAATATTTCGTTATAAGTACATTTATATCAATATATATAGCCTGATTACATCACTACTGAATCAACTTTCCGCCGGTGACGGAAAGGGAAAAGAGGCTCTCTACATCATTTACCGGGTAAAAATCAACCAAAATTCGTCTGTAGTCTTCAATTAACCGCTCTATAGATATTTTAGAGCTTGAAAATTTAAGAAAATATCCTGAAAAAGGCAATTTTTCGAGATACCCCTTGTCAGGCTTTGTACAGAGTCCAGAGACCGATACCGATAAAGCCGATGCCGGCAATGTAGTTGAGATGTTTTTCACTCAGGTGCTGGGAGATAAAAGTGCCGGCCAGAACCCCGATTCCGGAGGCCACCACTAAAGCGATTGAAGCTCCCACAAATACCGTTAAGCGGCTGACTTTATTGTCGGCGGCAAAAAGCATGGTCGCCAGTTGGGTTTTGTCTCCCAGCTCCGCAATAAAAACCGCGGTAAAAACCGTACCCAGAACTTTTAGATCCATATACGTTATCCTTATTTATCGGATTCTAATTATTGGTTCGAATCGTTACCCTGGTTTATCCCCGGCCGCAGCTACATAATCAAGACACGGTCTCCCATAAGGCGTGCTTATCTTGTTTCTAAACTCTTTTCCGTAAGCAGGAGGTTTCTCGCGAAGAGTCGTCCCAGCTCGAGAGTTCCCCGGCTGCTGAAATGTACTCCGTTAGCCAATTCACAATGCCTGCTGTCAACATAGGTTATCCGTTTATCTTTTGCGGCCAGATTCTGCTGGGCCCGAACCACCTGCTGAATAGCCGGGGAACCATGCCTGAATTTAGTGTTGAAGCCGAGCAGTACGATGAATTCAGGGGCTGCCAGATCCACATGCAAAGAGTCAATCATTGCTCTAAGATTTTTTTCGTAATTATGGGCATAGGTTTCGTTGCCGTCACTTTCCCCCTGGACCCAGATCAAAGCTCGGAGTTGTAAGCTTATTCCTTTTTCCGCAGCCTTTCTGATAGCGGCTCGGGTCTCCGAGACCAGAGCCTGATAACAGTTAAATTCCCGGACTGCCGGTCGTTGCCACCGGGTGACGCTGGTTCCGTTGTAGGCGACTTTGACAATGGCCAGAGGTTGTTGCCGTTGCTGCTGCATCAGAGCGCGTGCCAGGCCTATCTCCGGGCCGAATCCGCCTCCGGGATTTTTGAAATTACGGTATAGTTGTCTGCTGTTTTCTTTAATGGTTTGAGTAATGTTAGGCTGAACTTTAAGGTACGTCCACTGGTGATTGCTGGTCGAATCAAATCTATCCGCGGGGGGATCGCCGCAGCGCCACCAGAACAGCACTTGCTTATCAATCGGGTTGGCGGGCAGTTCCTGAATAGAGGTTTCAAATCCGACCGCATTAGACTGGCCGGCTACGATTAACAGATCAACGGCAGTGTCATTCTTGTTCGTTACCCCAGCCCAGCAACTTGGACAAAATAACACCAATAATAAAAATGTCCGAACTATTTTCATCTGGAATGGCCTTCGTTTTCTATTATTTCAGCGTACCCGCTTCAAGCAGGCCGGTTTCAATATAATAACGGCGGGCCCCCTCATGCAGGGGGACGGCTAATTTTGTCAGCATCTCTTTTTGGTTCAGGTGCTTGAGTCTGGGGTGGGCTTTTTTGAGTTGTTCCAGTTGTTCAAATACGGCTTTTACAACCTGATAGATAATCTCCGGGTCAACCGTACTGGTGCTGACCAGGGTTGCGATTACGCCCACGCTTTTTATGGGAGTGGGATTCCCGGCATAAAGCGAGCCGGGTATAAAACAGTAGTGGTAAGCCGGGTGGGTTCTTACCAGTTGGTCAACCTTCGCTCCTGTAGCCGGCATGATTGCTAAATCACAGTTGTTGGTGGCGTCTCGCAGAGGCTGGTAAGGGTGACCGACAACCAGTAGCACGGCATCAAGCTCCCTCGCACACAGGTTTTGCAGGGCTTTGGTCGGATCCATATCAATCAGGCCTTCCGGCTCATGGATGTCGTATCTGTTAACCCCCAGTTGTTTAAGAAAGGAGGTTACCGTCGCCCGGTGACCGGAGTCGGGTTGACCCATGTATATTAGTTTCCTTTGCAGATTGGAGACATTTATACTCTCATTTTTACGGGTTACGAAGGTCAACGGTTCCATGTAAAGTGAGAAGAGTGTTCTTAAAGTCAGGAACGGCTCCCGTTTGGTAAATGAAGATTCTCCCCGGTAGGCGTCAATAATCTGGTCTGACTGGCTTATGCAGAGTTCTAATTCACCGAAGTGCATGGTGTTCAAGTTGTAGACTGAACCCCGGGTACTCTCAACCGAGCAGCGGAGGTTGTTTATTGGTCGATATCGGTTTACCAGGGTACTGATGGCGCTTCCGACCGGATAGTAGATACCCATGCGGCTGCCGGTGCCGATGGTGATAAAGGTGGGCTTTGGTTTTTCAGCTTTAACCACGCTGGCCGCCAGCAGTAATCCCGCCAGGTAGAGCAGTACGATTCGGAAAAGTGGTTTCGGGGTCAGGTTCATTGTTCTGCTCCCGGAATCAGGTGGCGGATATCTTCGGGCTTTTCCCAGGGCAGATAGTCAATTTGAGCGAACGATGTCGGCTCGTCGGTAAAGAAGATTACCAGACGCAAACCATCGGTATAATAGATATCGCCCATGAGATTATGCCGGGGCTGTTTTTCTGAAGCCCGTCCGACTCCCGCAGCCAGTCCCACCCGGGATACCCGCTGGGAGAGAGTCATATCCTGTTCCAGATACCAGCGGGATTCGTCAACGTCAGGGTCGATAATATGAGTGGTCGGTGGTGACAGCCTGCCGGTAAAGCGTACCCCGATATCCCGGCTTATCTGGCCGACTAAAACCGGCATTTCCTGAAAAGTCAGCGGCGCCCGCCAGAGCCGCAGGTGATTTCTTTCATCAATCGTACTGCGGGTCTTCTGCAGGGAGATATCCTGTTTGCGTCCGTACAGATAGAGGGGGGACACCGGTGAGTAGCGATATTGAGAACCGAACAGGAATGATTTTGCCATCTTCCAGAGGGCTCCGAAATGGGCGCTTTCAGCCAACTCCCAATTTCGATGAATAAAGGCCGGTGTTATATCATCAAATTGGCCGATCAGTACCAGATTCAGGGGATCTCCCGGTGACCTGCCATCCTTGCCGAAAACCGTGGCCGGCAGGTGTTCAATCCACTTACGCAAAGTTTGCAAGTCTTCAATGTTGGTGATTTCAGACGGGGAGTAAATCTGATGAAAATCCACAGGTGTGACATTTTTTCCCTTAAATCCCGGGACCTTGGCGATGAAGAAAAAAGATTTTCCTTCATTTTCTTCGCTTCTCAACTCGATTGAGATAGCCTTGACCCCTTCGCTCAAACGAGTGTAGATGAAGCCGGAAACTGTTTCTCCGGGAGGGATGTAAGGATAGATTGCGTGGCGGCGGAAATTTGAGTTCATTGATTGGAGATTTGAGGAAAAACCGAGTATGGAAAAATGATTCTTCCAGGCGGCTTCATGCGGAGAAAAATATTCGGGATCAAGGCCGACCGGATAGAGCCGGTAAGGGATGGGGTCGTTATTGCGAATACGAATCCATACTGGTTGAATCCCGGTTTCGGCTACGAATGTTCCGAATAATTCGGCACTCTCATCAGCACTCAAGACGGCGACACTTACTTCAACATCGCCAATATTTTTGGTCTGAATCCGTGAGAAAAAATTGAGGTCGTATTTTTCCGTATACCGGTGCTGCGCACAGGAAGTCAGCGTCAACAGGCTGATCAGGAGGAGCGCGATTATCCTTTTGCCTGACATCTTACACCCTTTTTCGAGGTTGTTATCTGAGGAAGTCAGCTTAGGGCCATACCTTTTAATTATCTACCGACAATCTAACGAGTTTGCAACGCCTTGTCCATCTCTTTCATTCTCTTGTCACCGAGAGAGTGCGTGGCTTTGGCCTTGTCGATCGGGGTGCGGATCCGCGTCTCCATCTTTTTTGCCGCTTCCGTCGTTATGCGGTCGGCACTGCCTTTTCCCTCTTCCGCTTCCTGGTTGGAGCATCCGGCACTTCCCAATATGCAGAACAGTACCAGGATTACGACTGAAATTTTTATCTTTATCATTAACTTCCTCGTTTTAGACGGACAAGTTGATACTTGGGTTGTAATATGATAGGTGCTGTCTGTTTATGTTCTGTAGGAGACCGGCGAAAATTTTTCCGGTTATCTATAATAAACTATAGCGTGAGATGATGTCAAAGGATAAGTACAGTATAGATTCCGGTAGAATGAGAGGCGAGCGGATTTTTTCTTTTTGCGGCCGCCATCGTTTTCTGTTTGTCGGAATGACCCTGGTGTTGCTGGTGTCCGGCTGGGCGGCATTTTCCCGGATTCATCTGACTACGGATGTTGCCGCCCTGCTGCCGGATCGGGGCGGTCGCGCGGTGGCGGATTTTCGCCGTCTGGCCAAAGCTCCTCTGGCCCGGCGGATAGTTCTGCGGCTGCGGGACGACGGCGGGGTGGGAAGACGGAAGTTGTTGGTGGTTGCTGATCGGGTGGCCGTGCGGCTTAAAGCCCCGTTTTTCAGTCGGGTTGTCAGCGGCCCGGAGGGTGATCCCGGCCAGCTTTTCTCCTTTGCGCTGGATGAGTGGCCCAATCTGATGCGGGGGGCGGATTATGATCAACTGCGTGAGCGGCTGCAGCCGGATAAGATTACTTCATCTCTGGAACGGGTTTATGAAGGGCTGCTGCAGCCGACCGGTTTTCTGCAGAAGAAGTTGCTGCTGGCCGATCCGCTTGATTTTCGCGACCTGATATTTCCCCGGCTGGTTTCCCTTAACCCTCTCGGTCGGGCCCGGGTGGAGGAGGGCCATTTTATCAGTGCGGATGGTCGGGAAACCATGTTGCTGATTGAGACCCCGGTAGCGATTACCGATTTTAACGGGGCCCGGGCGTTAGTCGCTGAGCTGGACCGGATTCTTAAAGAGGAGGTTCCGGCCGGAATTACGCCGGTTATTTTAAGCGGCCATCTCTACACGGTGGCGAATGCGACTGCGATTCAGCGGGATATGGTGGTGGTGATCGGAGCCTCACTTTTGGCCCTGTTGCTGATCTTTCTGTTTTTTATCCGTGATTTTAAAGCATTTTCGGTCTTTTTACTGCCGGTGCTGATCCTGGGCCCGGCTCTGGCCCTGACGGGCCTGATTGACGGCTCAATTTCGGCCATTACCATCGGCTTCGGTGCAGTTCTTCTGGGCGTGGCGATCGATTACGGTATCCATCTCTATTTTGCTCTGAAAAGTGGAACTCAGGCTCCGGCGGTAACGGTTGTCAGACTGGCCCCGCCCCTTTTTGGAGCTGCTTTGACTACGGTCGGGGCTTTTTCTGTTCAGCTTTTTTCCGCGCTGCCCGGCCAGCGGCAGTTGGCGCTCTTTGCCATTTTCGGCATTATTCTGGCGTTGTTGGCGGCTCTTTTGGTACTACCCCATTTCCTCCATTTTAAGCCGGGTAAAGTTGAAGAGGTTATCCCCCGGGGCCGCCGCAGCCGCCGGCCCCGTTTGGTTCTTACGCTCTGGGCTTTGGCGATGCTGATTTTGCTGCTGTTTGCTTTCAAGGTAAATTGTGTCGGTGATCTGCGGCGGATAAATCTGGTGCCGGACTCTTTGCGGGCGGCGGAAACAAGCTTGAAATCGGTTTGGGGCGAAGTGCGCGGGCGGGCCCTGGTTTTTGCCGAAGGGCAAACCCGGGAAGCGGCTCTGCAGGTTAATGAAAAACTCTACCTCATTTTGCGCCGGGATTTTGCGCCGGCGGAGATCGTCTCTCTGGCCCCGGTTTTACCTTCAGTCTCAAGCCAGATGCAGAATCGTAAAGAGTGGCAGAAATTCTGGAGTGCGGAGCGACTGGCCGCATTGCGTTCAAATCTTAGCCGGGCCGGAAAAAAAATCGGCTTTTCCGCGACCGCTTTCAATCCGTTCGTCGATAGTCTGAAAAAACTGCCGCCGCCTTTGACCGAAGCTTTCTGGCGCAAAATCGGATTCGGCGCTCTTTTTGATGCCATGATTGAGAAAAAATCGACCGGAGTAACTATTTTGAGTCTGGTGCCCGATGGTGATAAACTTGCAGGTTTAAGCCGGCAATGTGCGGCCCTTCCCGGGGTTCATCTGGTTTCACCCCGACTCTTCAATCGGGAGGTCAGCGCCGCAATCAGCAGCGATCTGCAGCATTTTATCGGTCTGTCCCTGATTATTGTCAGCCTGATCCTGCTCGTTCTGCTGCGGAATCTCTATCAGGCAGTTCTGGCCCTGCTGCCGGTTCTGGCCGGGCTTATATCGATGTTCGGGATTATGGGAGCTTTGGGAATCTCTTTCAATATTTTCAATCTGGTGGCCGCTATCCTGATTATCGGTCTCGGGGTGGATTACGGAATTTTCATGGTCTACCGGCTCTTTCGCGGCAGTGACCAGGCGACCGAAAAAGCTGTGCTGGTTTCCGGTTTAACCACCCTGGCCGGTTTCGGCGTCCTGGTTCTGGCCCGTCATCCGGCCTTAAATTCAATCGGCCTGACCGTCCTCTTAGGGGTCGGCGGAGCTTTGCCGACCGTCCTCTGGGTTCTCCCGTCCCTGGCCCGGCTCCGGGATTCTGAATAGAACTTCGCTGCTGTCGGCAAAATCTATGGGCTGAGCCTCTCGAATGCCGACAGTGCTTTTAACCTTGAAAAGCGACGCGCCCTAGTTACAGCGTGCCGACAGAAGATCCTGATAGACGTTGGCGAGTCTTTTGGAAAAGACTCCTCCCAGGCGCCGGAGAACTTTAAGGCCCACGTCAGGATGAAGGTCGAAGAGCTTCTCCAATTTACTCTTTTGCAGTTTCACTACCTTTGTGTCTTCGGCACAGACAGCGGAAGCTGTATATGTACTGGGCTCGACGAGACTTGACCAGCCAAAAATCTCACCCGGCTCTTTCAGATTGTAAACAATAGAGACACCGCTTTTTATTACCAGATTAACCGTTCCCTGCTCCAGGATATAGAGACAGTCTGCTTGTGTGCCCCTTTCAAACATAACTGTATCTTTGCTATAGCCCTCCTCTGATGCGATACCGGCGATCTCCTCCATCACCTCAAAATTTATTCCCTTAAAAAGTTCTATTTCATTGATGATCATTTTCTACCTCCCTCCCCCAAAGATTAAGTTTTCTTGAATTCAACTCGTCAGCACAACTTTGAGCGCTGGTTGAAAAATAAAAAAGCCGGGTTACCTGTTTAATAACATCGATAATGTTATCTTAGGCAACCCGGCTGTCTTTTGAATTTCAGTGAAAAGACCCGTGGCTTTCCGACCCAGCTTTACGGCAGGTATGGCTTTTCTCTTATAGATATAGTTTAATCAACCAATCCAGAATGTCAAGCTGAAGATACTGCTGCAATCAGCTTCGGCATTAACTGCTTGCCCGCTCAGAAACCAGTCATTCGGGCAAACAGTGGTCAGTACAGAAGGTGTTGCCCCTGTACTTACGGCAGATCGATTTGGTCATCGAAGTAGTTCCAGTCACTGTTGTCGAAGGTTCCTCCCCGCCGGCGGGTTTCGTCCAGATTATCATAGCGATCATAGTCGCAGCGAAAACTGAAAGTGCAGGGGCCGTGCAGCAGGGGCAGATCGAGCACGAAGGTGGCTTTATCCATCTCTTTGACATCGAAAAAGTTGCTCGAGGTTTTGGCCAGAGTGTCTCCCTTCTGGCTCTTGACATCCAGCGAGACAATAAATCGATAGAGATCAGTGTTTACGGCATTGTCAATCAAACCTACAACCCGGAGATGGTCATCAATATAGCCGACGCTGTATTCAATGTTAAAATAGTAGAACTCGTGGCTCTTTTCGATAATGATCCGGCCGGGGTCGGGCGGCGGGGCCGGCTGCTGCCCGGCGCAGGCTCCGAGTATAAGCATAATCGGAAGGCAGACGAAAATTTGGTTCAGTTTTGTTGTTAAAGATATTTTCCCCATAACTTGTCTCCTTGCGTGTGTGCGGCGGTTTATTGCCGATAGTTATCACAAATTCAGCCGGGTGGCAATTTCATCGGCAATCGCCGGGGCTGCGGTCAGGCCCGGCGATTCAATGCCGAGCAGATTGAAAAAAACTGTGGCCGCTGTTCCTTCTTGCCGAATTATAAAATCAGAAAAAGGATCGTCCGGGCCCTGGAGACGGGGGCGAATGCCGGCCATGTCCGGGGCCAGTCGGCGGCTGTCAAGGGTCGGCAGGTAGCGCTTGATTGCAGCGGCAAATTGCAGCCGTCGGGTTGCGTCAACCTGATAGTCGGGCTGCACGCAATATTGAAGATCGGGGCCGAAACGCAGACGGCCGCCTAAATCGATAGTGGCGTGGATACCGAGGCCGTGGCCGCTCTGCGGCGGGGCCGGATAGACCAGATGGGAGAGGGGCGAGATACCGCTGTAGCTGAAATAGGTGCCTTTGGCGTAGTGGATAGCCGGGGTCGTTAATCCGGCGGAACGGCTCAGCCGGGCCGCATCGAGACCGGCGCAGTTGATAACGGTTTTGGTGTTGAAACTGAAGCTTGTCTGATCCTGACCGGCGCAATTAAGTTGAAAAAAAGAGTCAAGTGGCTTGATTTCGGCAATCTCGGTATGAAAGGCGATGACGGCCCCGGAGTCTTTGGCCTGATGGTAAAACAGGCGCATCAGCGCGTGGGAATCGACGATCCCGGAATCAGGTGAGAAGAGTGCGGCCCGGGTTTTGACCTGTGGTTCCAGAGCCCGGCTTTCAGCGGCGCTTAAGAGTTTGAGATTGGCGGCGCCGTTGCGGCGGCCCCGTTTTAAAAGTTCGATAAGAGAGGTCTCTTCGGCACTCGAGGAGGCGACGATCAGTTTGCCGAGGCGGCGGTGGGCGATATCGTATTTTTGACAGAGTTGATAGATCCGGCGGTTGCCGGAGACGCAGAGGCGGGCTTTCAGGGAGTTCTCAGGATAGTAGATGCCGGCATGAATAACCTCGCTGTTACGGCTGCTGGTCTCCTGGCCGAAACTTTCGTGGCGTTCCACCAGCAGCAGGTTTTCTTTAAGTTTCGGGGCCAACCGAGCAGCCACCGCGAGGCCGACGATACCGGCGCCGATAATGGTTACCTCAAATTTTTCCATTTAATTTTACTAGGTACTGCCGATTGCAACCGGCGGCCGGTTGGCAAACCACTGGCGGCCGGCGAGGATAATTAACAGCAGGGTACCGCCGCCGCTGATGGCGTAATCGGGCCAGAAGAGGGCCAGGGCGGCGGCTGTCATGAGCAGGGTTTCGAGCAGATTGAGACGCTGGAAGAGAAATCTCTCCATGCAGCTGGTAAAGGCGATCAGGCCGATAACCGTAAAGAATGTGGTCATAATCACTTCGCTGACGCTGCCGTTGCCGAGCAGGGGCCGGTAGGCCATAACCATCGGAATAATGTAGAGCCCTTTGGCGATCTTCCAGGAGGCAAATCCGGTCTTGATCGGCGAGGCTCCGGCGATCCCGGCTCCGGCAAAGGCGGCGAGCGAGACCGGCGGGGTGACATTGGCATCCTGGCTGTACCAGAAGACGATCATGTGGGCGACGATAATCGGCAGGCCCAGATCCATCAGGGCCGGCCCGGCAAGAATCACGAGGACGATATAGGAGGCGGTAACCGGCAGGCCGGTGCCCAAAACCAGCGAGGCCATACCAATCAGGACGATTGCCAGAAACGGACTGCCGCCGGAGAGTGAAACCACGAGACTGGAGAATTTAAGGCCGAGGCCGGTCAAGCTGACGCAGCCGACGATAATCCCGGCACAGCCGCAGGCGACTGAAACCATGACCGCATTTTTGGCCCCGGCCTCAAGGCCGTCGAGGATATCCTTAAGGCTCAAGCGGGTGGCCCGGCGCAGCATGGCGGCGACAATGGTTGAGATAACCGCGACGAAACCGGCCATCATCGGACTGTAGTTGTTAAAGAGAACGTAGATCAGGATCAAAACCGGAATGAAGAAGTGGAGGCCGTTTTTCAAAGTGGTTTTGACGCGGGGAAGATCCGCTTTCAACATCGGTTTGAAACCCTCTTTTTTGGCCTCGAAGTGGACGAAAAAGAGGACACTCAGGTAATAGAGCAGGGCCGGGATGATGGCGATCTTGACGATGTAGAGGTAGGAGGTGTTGGTAAATTCGGCCATGAGAAAGGCTCCGGCTCCCATGATCGGCGGCATGATCTGGCCGCCGGTCGAGGCTGCCGCCTCGATGGCTCCGGCAACATGGGGTTTGTAGCCGACCTTTTTCATCATCGGGATGGTAAAAGAGCCGGTGGTGACCACATTGGCAACCGCCGAGCCCGAAACCGAACCCATGAAACCGCTGGCCAAAATTGCGGTTTTGGCCGGGCCGCCGGTCATGCGGCCGGTGAGAGCGTAGGCCAGATCAATGAAAAAATCGCCGCCGCCGGTGCGCTCGAGAAAAGATCCGAAAAGAATAAAGACAAAAACAAAAGTCGCCGCGACCCCGGTCGGCAGACCCCAGATGCCTTCAGTGGTCAGGTAGAGGGTTGTGACGATGCGCTCGACACTGTAACCTTTATGAGCGATAAGATCGGGCATCCACGGGCCGAAGTAGGTGAAAAGCAGAAAGATTATCGCGATTGCCGACATAAAAAGGCCGATCACCCGACGGGTCGCTTCCATCACCAGAAAAAGGGCGATGACGCCCATGACGACATCGGTGGTGATCCAGTCGCCCTGACGTTCGACGATCGCATTAAATTCAACCCAGATATAGATGCCGATCGCTAAAGCCAGCAGAATCAGGAGCATATCGATAATCAGATAGATATCAATCCTGTCCCGGGCCGCGCCTTTGACCGGTGGGTAGAGGGCGAATACCAGAATCAGGATCAGTACGAGATGGACCGAACGCTGGTAGATGGCCGCCAGCGGGGCGATACCGGCCGTATAAAGCTGGAAGAGTGAGAGCGTGATCGCAACGGCGGTAATACTTAAAGCCAGAATCCCGCGCAGATGGCGCTGGCCGCTGGCGGTGCTCTCTTCAACCGTTATCTCTTTGTTGGTCATATTATTCTATCTCTTAAATTCAACCAGGGCCCGCACTCCCGGAGCCCGGCGCGAGAGATTGATTTGCCGGTCATGATAGATAATCGTATGGCCGACACTTAAAGCCCCGATCCGGAGGATGAAACTTCCCAGAGGCTGCTCGATATCATCAATGGTGATCCAATCCTTGTCCTGGGTCAGATGACCGTGTCCCGGCCAGTATCCGAGGCCGGCTCCGAACATCGTAAACCAGGTTTTTTCAAGTACCAGACCCTCTCTCTTGTCGAGGCGGAACTCCTCAAAAATCGGGGTTTTATCAACCGAATGAATATAGCGGATGGTAAATTTATCACCGCACTTGACCGGCAGGGCCGTGATTATTTCTCCCGTTGCATAATTGCTGACCACCAGCTGCGGAGACGGTTTTCGCTCCAGTGCTCCCGCCGGCAGCAGTCCCGGGCCGAGCAGGCACAGTAAAAGTAATCCCGGCACCCATAAACGATATGAATGCCGGGACTTAAAAATCTTTATCATCGATAAACTATTTAGCGATCAGGCGGGCCGGTACGGTAATGCCCTTTTCCTTAAGATACCTGATGGCCCCGGGATGCAGGGGAATGGCCGAATATTTAACCGCGTTCTCCGGGGTGGTATATTTGGCAAAGTGGTGGATTTTAATCAGGAAATCCTGATTTTCAAAGACCGCTTTGGTCAACTGATAAACCAGCTCTTCATCAATGTCGGCATTGCAGATAAAGGTGTTCCAGACCGAAGCCGTGTAGACCGGCTGATCCTGACCTTTATAGACTCCAGCCGGCAGGGTGTAGCCGGCGTAGAAGGGATATTTGCTGGTGACCTGATCGATCTCGGCCTTGGTGAAGGGGATAATCTTGATCTTGTGGGTGGTTGCCAGGTCCATGATCGAGGAGGTCGGCGGGGCCACGCACCAGATGCCGACTTTGATGGAATTATCCTTTAAGGCATTGGCATTTTCGTTGAAGGAGAGGCGGAAGACGTTGAAAGAGTCGTAGGGGATGCCGAGGGCGCCCTCCAGAATCAGGCTGGTCATAAATTCGGTGCCGCTGCCGGGGGCACCGACCGAGACTTTCTGCCCTTTAAGATCGCTGATGCTGTTGATTCCCGAATCCTGCCGGGTAACAATATGGTAGACATTGGGATACATGACAAACATGCCCCTTATCTTCTGCGGTTTCCCTTTGAATTTACCGGTACCGGTATAGGCCTGGAAGGCGACATCACTCATAATCTCGCCGAACAGGGTTTCGCCCTTGTCGCAGAGCTTGGTGTTTTCAACGGAGGCGCCGGTAACCTCGGCGACCGCTTTAACCCCTTTGACCTTCTTGGTCCAGATCTCGGCCACGCCGCCGCCGTAGGGGTAGTAGACCCCGCCGGTACCGCCGGTGCCGATTGAGATGAAACGGGTACGGGCCGAGGCCGGATCCGCCTGAAAACTGAAAATAAAGCCCAGAGTCGCCAGCAGGGCCAGTACGAAAGTTATTTTTCTGGTCATGGTACTTATCTCCTCATGTTTATAATCTTTAGTTATTCGCCGATGGTGTTAAGCACAACCAGCATATCTTTCGAGGTCGTTGTCGCCTTGAAGAACGGGATCTTGACGGTAACCGTTTCACCCGGTTTGACCACCGGTGGTTTGCCTTTGCGCGGCACCAGGAAACCGGCCGCCTTGTCCTGATCGAGGAGGAAGATATTGAGGCGGTAGCGGTGGGGAGTGGTGTCGGTGTTGGTAACCGCGACCGTGTAGACTAAGGCCGGCTTTTTCTTGAAGCTGCCAAGTTCACAGGCAAAAGAGGTGATTTTTGCCGTTTTGCAGATATCCCATTCGATATTGCCGGCACAGGTTACCTTTTCCGCCTTCCGGCTGCCGGCACAACTCCAGAGCAGAGTTCCAGACAGCGCCATCATGAAGATGTAAAGCAGGATTCTTCGTACGGATGTTTTCATGTTACCTCCTTGATATTTACCCTTAAGGGTTGAGAGCGGATGCGCCCGCCCGTTATTTACTGTTTTTTCCGCATGATGCCACAGATGGCAAACCACCAAAAATAACAGTATCACAGTCTGCGATTTTTTCAAGCTTTTTTCTTTACAGTTCCGGGTTCATGCAATATATTGTTAGACAGGTTTTATGAACCTCCCGTCTCCGTTTTTCTTAAACCTTCTAAAGCACATGGAGGGTAATCATCATGAAAGAACTTCTCATCAAACCGGAACTCTGTCTCGGCTGCCGCAGCTGTGAGCTGGCCTGCGCCGTGGAGCATTCGCAAAGCAAAACCCTGCTTTCAGCCATCCGCGAAAAACCTCGGCCCCAGTACCGGGTTCACGTTATGACCGACGGCTATGGTTTTCTGCCGCTTCAGTGTCGCAACTGTGAAGAGGCCCCTTGTCTTAATGCCTGTCTGAGCGGGGCCCTGCATCGGGATGAGCGCGGGGTGGTTATCTGCGCTACCGATCTCTGTGTCGGCTGCTGGATGTGTATTATGGTCTGTCCTTTCGGTGTCATTACCCGGAAACATGCAGAGCGCCGCATCACCAAATGCGACCGCTGCCCGGACCGTGATGAGCCCGCCTGCGTCAATGCCTGTCCGGTTAAGGCTCTGGTTTATGAAGAAGTTGATGATCAGGCCCGGGCCCGGCGCCGGCAGGTTCTGGCGGGTCTGCGTACACTTTGAAGCACTCTGAAAATTTAAGGAGATAATCATGAATATCGATGAAAAAATCAAACAGAAAAGTGTTGATCCGGCGAGCCGGGAGATGTTGCAGGTGGCCGCGGACCAGAATATTGAAACCGTCTGGGAGAGACTGGAAAAACAGCAGCCGCAATGCGGTTTCGGCGAACTCGGTCTCTGCTGCCGAACCTGTTCTATGGGGCCCTGCCGGATCGATCCCTTCGGTGAAGGGGCGCAGAAAGGGGCCTGCGGGGCCGGGGCCGACACAATTGTCGCCCGGCATCTGATCCGCATGATTGCCGGCGGCGCGGCCGCCCATTCCGACCACGGCCGGCGGCCGGCGCTGCTGCTTAAAGAGGTCGCCTCTGGTAATAACCAGGACTATGAACTGGTCGATATCGATAAACTTAAAGCCGTGGCCGCCCGTCTCGGGATTGCCGTTAAAGGCCGGAAGAAGACCGCGATTGCCGCCGATATCGCCAACCTCGCCCTCAATGATTTCGGCAAGCAGGATGAAGCTGCCCTGGCTTTTGTCAAAGCTTACGCTCCGGTCAAACGGCTGGCCCGCTGGCAGAAGATTGCCGATGATTTGAGTGCCGCGACCGGTAAGACGATCGGCATTCTTCCCCGCAGTATCGACCGGGAGATTGTCGATATCATGCACCGCACTCACTTCGGGGTTGATCATGATCCGCTCTCATTGATTACCCAGGGCGTGCGCGCCTCTATCGGGGACGGCTGGGGCGGCTCACTGATTGCCACCGAGATTCAGGATATCCTCTTCGGTACCCCGAAAATCCGCGAAGCCACGGCCAACCTCGGGGTTCTGGATAAGGATCAGGTCAATATCGTAGTGCACGGTCATGAGCCCGTTTTATCGGAAAAAATTGTTGAAGTCGCAACTTCTCCGGCAATGTTGAAACTGGCCCGCAAACAGGGGGCCAGGGGGATCAATGTCGTGGGGATGTGCTGCACCGGGAATGAGGTTTTGATGCGGCACGGTATTCCGATTGCCGGAAACGAACTGCAGCAGGAGCTGGCGATTATCACCGGGGCGGTGGAGCTGATGAGTGTCGATGTTCAGTGTATCTTTCCGGCTCTGGCGGAGCTTTGCAAATGTTATCATACCCACTTTATCGCGACCAGCGATCAGGCCGCGTTCCCCGGCTCCACCCACATTCAGTTTGAAGAGGCCGAGGCGGATCAGTGCGCGACAAAGATTGTGACCATGGCGGTGGAAAACTACAGCAACCGCAACCGGGACCGGGTCTATATCCCGGCGGTGACCAATAAGGCCGTGGTCGGGTTCTCGGTGGAGGCGATTCTCTCAGCTTTAGGCGGCACCCCGGAGCCCCTGCTCGACGCGATAAAAAGCGGGGCCGTCAAGGGGGTGGTCGGAATTGTCGGCTGCAACAACCCCAAAGTTACGCACGATTTTTATCATATAGAACTGGCTAAAGCCCTGATTGCCAGGGATATTCTGGTGATCGGTACGGGCTGCTGGGCGATTGCCGCAGCCAAGGCCGGGCTGATGCAGACCGGCACCGCGGCGCAGGCCGGGCCGGGTCTTAAGGCGGTTTGCGAAGCTTTGGGGATTCCGCCCTGTCTGCATATGGGTTCCTGTGTGGATTGCTCGCGGATGCTGGTGCTGGCCGGGGCCCTGGCCGATACCCTGGGGGTTGATATCGATGATCTGCCGCTGGTCGGTTCGGCTCCGGAATGGCTGACCGAAAAGGCGGTTTCGATCGGCACCTATTTTGTCGCCTCCGGGGTGCCGGTACATCTCTGGCCGATGCCGCCGATTGCCGGAGGAGCTCAGGTTACGGAGCTCTTGACACAGACGGCCGGGGAGGTCTTCGGCGGTTATTTCTTCGTTGAGGAAGATCCGCTTAAAGCCGCGGCTGAGATGGAAAAAATTATATTAGAAAAACGTCAGGCCTTGGGAATTTAGTCGTATGCGGCGTCATCTTATAATCGGGGCCGGGAATGCCGGCCTCAGTGCCGCCCGGGTGCTGGCCCGGCTGCGGCCTGAAGACGAGATCAGACTGGTTTCCCATGAACCCTGGGTTCCGTACTGCCGCTGCCTGTTGACCTATTTTCTCGAAGGGGCTATCGACCGCGAACAACTGTTTAATTGGGGCGAGCAGATTATCAAAGAGTGCCGGCTTAATTATCAGGCCGGGAAAACAGCGCTTGAGATTGATTTTGAAAATCGCCGGGTACGGTTTGCGGATGGTGATTTAATCCGGGCCGACACCATCCTTGTGGCCACCGGCGGCGAGCCGAAAAAACCGGCTTTTCCGGGGGGCGATCTGCCCGGCATCTTTACTCTGCGCTGTTTTAATGATGCTTTGCAAATGCAGAAAAGGATGCGCCCCGGTGGTCTCTGGGCGATTGCCGGGGCCGGTCTGGTGAGTCTTAAGACTCTGGTAGCGCTTCGGGAAAAGGGGATTGAAATTGAACTTTTCGCGACCTCGAAGCGGATTCTCTCTCAGGTTTTAGACCGGCCCGGATCGAAGCTGGCGGCGGCCCGGCTTAAGGCCAACCGGGTGAAGATTAATCCCGGCGAAGAGATTGTTGCCGCTCAGGCGGCGGCTGAACAAAAACTTCTTTTAACGACTTCAACCGGCCGTGAACTTACAGTCGACGGCCTGCTTTATGGTAAGGGGGTTACGGCCTGCGGCCCGATAGCTGCCGATAACTGGGGCGCGGATGAAGCTTCCGGCAAAGGAGCTGCCGGAGCTGACGGCTTGGTGGTTGACCGCCGTCAGGCCTGCGCCGAGGGTGTTTATGCGGCCGGTGATGTTGCGGTGGTTTACGATCTTGTCAGCCGCCGGCCGGGCCGGATGCCGCTCTGGCCGACAGCCGGGGAGCAGGGGGCCGTTGCCGGATTTAACATGGCCGGACGGCCCTGTCTCTATTACGGCGGCATCAGCTGTAACTCGTTTTCGCTTTTCGGGCTCGATTTTATCAGTGCCGGTTTCCGCAAGCTGCAGGCGGCCGCTGATGGCTGGCAGCGGCAGTCAACTTCTACAGACGTTGGTTACAGCTCACTTATTTATCACCAGAATGAGCTCAAGGGATTTATCCTGGCCGGGAACCGAACCATCCTCAAGGCCGGGCCGCTGCTGGCGGAAATAAAAAGAAACTGCCTGAGCTGTTCCTGAGATGCCGGTCTACCGCTTGAATCTGCGCCCGGTTTTCCCGCCCGCCCACATGGCCGAAAAAGGGGACGGCCTGCTGGCCGTGGGGGGCGATCTTTCGCGTGAACGCCTGCTACGGGCCTACAGCGAAGGCATCTTCCCCTGGTATTCACCGGCCGACCCGATTCTCTGGTGGTCGCCGGATCCTAGGGCCCTGCTCTTTCCGGAGGAGTTTCATCTCTCCCGGCGGAATCGCCGTTATCTCAAAAAATCAGGTTTCAGGGTGCGCCGCGACACGGCTTTCACGGCGGTTGTCAAGGCCTGTGCCGAAACCCCGCGCCGGCATGAGAGCGGTACCTGGATAACCCCGGAGATGCAGACGGCCTACATCGATCTGCATGATGCAGGTCACGCTCACTCAATCGAGATTTTTCAGCATCATGCGCTGGTCGGCGGTCTCTACGGGCTCTCGCTCGGCCGCTGTTTCTTTGCCGAGTCGATGTTTTCCCTGGTTGATCATGCCTCCAAGGCCGCACTGATTGATCTTGTGTCGTTGGCACAGCGTCGTAATTTTCATTTCATTGATGTTCAGTTTTTAACCCCCCATTTACAACAGTTCGGTGTGCGTGAGATCAGCCGCCGGGAGTACCTGCTGCGGTTGGAGCGGGCCTTAAAGAAGCCGACCGTACGCAAGTCGTGGCAGGATAAATAATTACCGTAAATAACTAAAAATTACTTTTTACTTGCGTAAATAACAAAAAAGTCGTATAAAACCGCGCTTGAATAAATATTAATATTAGTTATTTCACGGAGAGAAGTTATGAAGAAGATTATTCGCTTGCCGGCATTGCTGGCTCTGGCGCTGTTGTGGCTGCTGCCGGTGACGGCTAATCCGGCTGCGGCCCGGGAAAAGGTTATTATCTTTCATGCCGGCAGTCTGTCGGTGCCGCTGGCGGCGATGGAGAAGGTTTTTGAGGCCCAAAACCCCGGGATCGATATCCAGCGGGAGGGCAGCGGCAGCCGTAAATGCGCCCGCAAGATTATCGATCTCGGCAAAGAGTGCGATATTATGGCTTCGGCGGATTTCAGTGTCATTGATAACCTGCTGATTCCGAAATTTGCGACCTGGAATATTCGCTTTGCCACGAATCAGATGGTGCTTTGTTACAGTGACGAAAGTGCCTATGTGAAAGAGTTGAATTCCGAAAGCTGGACTGATATTCTGGCGCGTAAAGGGGTTGAATGGGGTCACTCCGATCCCAATCTCGACCCTTGCGGCTATCGTTCTCTGATGGTTTTGCAACTGGCGGAAAAAGCTTTTAAGAAGCCGGGTCTCAACCAGCGTCTTTTAGCCAATCGGCCGCTGCGCAATATTCGGCCCAAGGAGGTCGAGCTGATTGCCATGCTGGAGAACGGCGCTTTGGATTATGCCTGGGAGTATCGCTCAATTGCGGTTCAGCATAAAATCAAATTCTTGAGTCTGCCGGCAAAGATCAACCTCAGCAACTATGCACTTGACCCTTTCTACCGGCAGGCCGTGGTTGAGGTAAGCGGCAAAAAACCGGGTGAAAAAATCACCCTGCGGGGTAAATCGATTACCTACGGTGTAACCTTGATAAAAGATGCCCCGCATAGAGCGGCGGCGCTTAAATTTTTAGATTATATGCTTGCTCCCGAAGGCGGTCTCGCCATTCTTAAAAGTATGGGCCAACCGCCGATTGTTCCGGCCCGGGTAGCTGATGAGAAAGTTATCGCGATTCTGCCTAAAGTGCTGAAAAAACGGGTAGCGGCTGATAAATAGATATAATTGTTCAGTGTCATTTCCAAACTGTCTCGAAGTGGGGACATTGCTGAGTAAAGGCGTTCCCCAGCCTTTGCGGAGTTGTGTCCCCCTCGAAGAGAGGCGAAGCCAAAGCTTCAAATTGTATAATTTCAGTTAAAATGGTTTAAGTTGAATAGTTACAATAATAAGTAAAATCGATGCGTAAAGACTCTTTTCTCTGGTTGACCCTGATGAGCAGTTTTATTGTCCTGCTCTTTGTCACGGTGCCGCTCTTAAGAATGTTGACGGCGCCGTCGCTGGCCTCCCTCTGGGAGACTATCCGCGATCCTGAGGTTTATCGTTCGATCTGGCTGAGTCTTTACACCGGGGTCAGTGCGGCGGTGATCTGCTTTGTTTTCGGTACGCCGCTGGCCTATATTCTGGCCCGGAGTGAATTTCGCGGCAAAAAACTGGTTGAGGCGATTGTCGATCTGCCGATTGTGATTCCCCATCCGGTGGTCGGTATCGCACTTTTAGGCCTGGTCGGAAAGAACTTCTGGCTCGGGCGGCTGATGCATGAGATCGGCCTGCGGATTGTCGGCAGTCCGAGCGGAATTATCATGGTGATGACCTTTGTCGGCCTGCCTTTTTACCTGCAGGCGGCAAAGGAGGGTTTTGCCTCGGTCTCCCCCCGGCTCGAGTATGTCTCCCGCAGTCTCGGCGCATCGATGTTCTCTACCTTTATTCATATCACTTTTCCCTTAGCCTGGCGCTCTATTTTAAGCGGAATCATCATGTGCTGTGCCCGGGCCATCAGTGAATTCGGGGCCGTGATCATAATCGCCTATCATCCGATGATCGCCCCGGTGCTGATGTTTGAGCGTTTTCAGTCGTTCGGCCTGCGTTATTCCCAGCCGGTCGCGGTCTGGCTGATTGTTGTCTGCCTGCTGCTTTTCCTCTCTCTTCGGCTGGTAGGCGGCGGCCGCAGAGCCGGCAGAGGGAGCCGGGCATGAGTTTGCGGATTGAAAACCTGACGGTTGATCTGGGCCAGTTTAAGCTCGAGAATATCAATCTGACCCTGGAAACCGGTGATTTTTTTGCCCTGCTGGGGCCGACCGGGGCCGGTAAAAGTGTACTGCTCGAGGCTCTGGTGGGGCTGGTACCGCAAAGTGCCGGTGAAATCTACATTGATGAACGCAGGATTAGCGGACTGTCGCCGGAAGCCCGCGGTATCGGTATCGTTTATCAGGATTATGCGCTTTTTCCGCATCTTTCCGTACTTGACAATATCCGTTACGGTCTCAAATTTAATACTAAAAAAAGCGGCGTTGCTCATCCGCCAAAAGCGGCCGCCGCGACCGTGGTTAATGAGCTGAGTTCACTTCTAGGTTTAAATCATCTTTTGCACCGTTATCCCGCGACCTTAAGCGGCGGTGAACAGCAGCGGGTCGCTCTGGCCCGAGCTCTGGTGGTAAAGCCCGATATTCTCCTGCTGGATGAGCCGCTCTCCGCTCTCGATCCCAATTTCCGCCAGGAGCTGCGAGGTCATCTTAAAAATCTTCATGCCATAAGCGGGGCGACTTTTCTCATGGTGACCCACGATTTTTCCGAAGCCCTCTCGCTGGCCCGGCATGCGGCCATTATGGCCGGGGGGGGAATTGAGCAGAGCGGCACGATTGAAGATATCTTTCGCCGCCCGACAACCGCTGTGGTCGCCGATTTCGTCGGCATGAAAAATCTTTTCAAGGTTGAATTTTCAGATGATGCAGCTTATTGCGGGGAAGTTGAATTTCGGATCGGTCGGCGGCCGGAACCCGGTTCGGGATATATCGCCATCCGTCCCGAAGATTTGATTCTCAGTAAAAATCAGCTGGTATCAAGCCTGCAGAACTCATTCAAAGGCAAGATCAGTGCTGTACGTAGTCACGGCTTTTTCTATGAAATTGACCTGACTGTAAAGACTCTAACTTTCACCGCGGTTATCACTAACCATGCCTTTTTCGATCTGAATCCTGTCGTCGATAAATATCTCTATCTTTCCTTTAAGGCCACCGCCGTCCACCTGTTCTGAAAAATATCCCAAGTATCAATGAACATGAGGTTGATTTGACTTGCATGAGGAGATGGAGTATATTTGATAGTTATACTGGCTTTTTTGTTGGTATCTATAGTTGCGTAGTCAGATGATTTGAAGGAAAATTAGGAGGTAGCAATGAAAAAAAATTGGCGGGTAGTGGTTTGTTTATTTCTTCTTATTTGTATGGTTGGTGTTGGTAATGTTCGGGCCGGAATTGATGATGGTTTGGTTGCATCCTATACATTCAGTGGGAATGCAGTTGATTCCAGCGGCCATAATCACAACGCCATTGTACATGGAGCTCAGTTGACTGCCGACCGTTTTGGTAGTCCTGACAGTGCTTACATCATAGGACCGTCGAATTACATTGAAATTCCTCCTGCGATCGAACTGGATCTTAAAGAACAGATGGAAAGATCCATATCTATCTGGGTAAAACCTGCTGATACCAGTGGTAATGATCATGGTAGTTGCGGGCCTGGTATGGAAACCATTTTTGCCAGTACTAATGGAGAGGAGGGCAGTTGTGCCAGCAGTCCCATGGGAGGGCGAACTCCGGCTGACTATGCCACAATCGGTTATTGGTTCGGATTTCGTGATGGCAAACTGCAGTTCTATTTGCGAAATAATGAGGAAAAGGGAACCAACTTTGCTTCAGTGGAAAGCATAGCCGCCCCGGCGGTTGGGGCCTGGAGTCATATTGTAATTTCCATTTCCACGGTCTATGATGTCTCCTCGCACGTTGCCGGAGAAAATTTCGGTCGGGTCTGGGTTTATATCAACGGAGTCAAACAGGTACTGCCGGGGCCGGATTATGATTACAGTGATGTGCTCGGGCAGCCGACTGCAATTATCCCTTTCCCTGCAGATTATACACATGATAAGTCACTTTATATCGGGGGACGTTATTACGATCGAACTCCTTGTTACTCACCCTGTGTGCTTGACTTCAGCAATCTTAAAAAAGGGGTGGGCGAGTTCTTTGCCGGAGCAGTCGATGATCTGCGGATCTATAACCGGGTGCTTTCCGGGGATGAAGTCAAACAGCTAAAAAATATGGGAGGAAGTTCGTCGCCATCGGAACCGCAGGCGGACGGGCCATATAATTACTATCTGCCTTATTTTAAGAGTACCGGTAGTTACTGGAGCGGCGTTGGAATCTCCAATAGTCAAAGTGACAAGCCTGCAAATTATTCTCTGTTTGTTTATGACCAGGCGGGTAATTTAGTTAAAACCGTGTATCCTGATCCCCTGCCGGTCAACGGGCAGGCTTCAATGGCAGTTAGAACTGAGCATGATACTACCGGTTGGATATGGATAAATTCGCAGCTCCCTTTAACCGGCCTCAGTTTCTTTGCCAAGAATCTGATGGCGGATGTGCCTTTTGTCAGTAAGTTGTCCCGAAACCTTGTTATTCCTCATATCGCCCAGGATGGTTATTGGGATACATCGCTTATGATCTGCAACCCTAGTGATGCTCCGGCAGATATTTCTCTTGCCTGTTATAACCGGCAAGGGGTGCAGGTGGCTTTTACCGGTTTTACCCTGCCCGCTCGAAACAGCGAAGTTTATCCGTTTACCAATTTTGGCAAAGATGAAGTAGTCGGCAGCGTAAAAATTTCAGTTGCCGGTGGTGCCGGTGTGGCGGCTTTTGCTCTATATACTAATGAAAAAATTGGTGGTAGTTATTTTGCCGGGATTGATGCTGTAACCATTACCCCGGATACCTTAAAACCTCCTTTTTAAGAGAGTAAAAGAGCCCGAGTATTATCTCGGGCTCTTGCTCTTGCCGGTGGCAATTATATCTCAGGAGAGCATGTTTTCAATTTATTGGATCGGCATTGATCCCGGCAAGATAGCTGCCGCCGTTATTGGTGTCGTAATAGAGAGCAAAGCCGGTGATATTGCCACCTTGAGTGACTAAAATTTTCACTTTTCCTCCGTCTATATTGCTTAGATTAGGGAAGATATCACTGAATTTATATTTTGCGCTTCCCCATGCGGCCAAAACGTGATTGGGGCTGATTGTTTCCTGCCCAGATCTTGAATAATAGGTAAGGGTTATAGTGGTTTGAAACATATTGGGGTTACAGACCATAATATCAGTGTCCCATTTATTTGTTTGAGCAACGTGAGGAATCATCAGGCAACCGGTAATAGAAGATGAAAAGGGGATATCTGCCATCACGTTTGAGCCGATAAGACACAGTCCTGAGAGGCTGCAGTTTGAGTGGATAAGAACCCAACCTGTAGCCTCCAGGCCGGCAGCGACAGTTCCCAGATACTGACCGTTTGCAGCGATGGTGAAGGGGGGCAGGGGGTTTGGTGAAATTGGTGTGCCGTTGGTGTTATAGAGAGTGGCCGTAATCCGGGCCTCGGATGCCAGAGAGTTGTTGGAGATACAAAGTCCTGTCCAATGGTTGTTAGCCGAGCTGAAATAGGGTATATAATAAGTGAAAATGCCGCTGACGGCGAAATTGATCTCGGTTTCCGGCAGTTTATTGCCGGCAACATCCGTAAACGGGAACATCGTACCCTGGGGGTTTAAGGTGAATATGTAGTCACCCGGTGCAAGATCTCCGTTATCGTTTCGGCAGATTTCCAGGGTTCGTTTATCCAGCCAACGTATGGTTGTGCTCAGTTCATCGGGCCAGTAAGTTGCGGCTTTGTGGGAGCTGCTCCAGGCACTGGTAATATTGGTGTCCATATCTTCATTGAAATAGATAACCAGACAAGTGGTTGTCTTGTCGACACTATCATATCCATCAGCGGGGATTGTTCTGTTCATTCTGGGTGGGGTATTGTCGACATTATTGTTATTATTGTCGTTGCTACCATCAGCCGTCACCGTAAAACTGATTCGGGTTGTGGGCAGTGCTTCACCTGTAGCTGCCGATTTGAAATCCGGATGTCCGGCCGGGTTGAACTCAAACCAGTAGCTGCCGAGCGGAATCGGGGTCGGGGCGTTATTCCAGCAGTAGCGAAATGTTTTAAGATCTTGACTCCACTCGCTTGTTCCATTGGAAAATACCGTACTGGAATATCTCCAGGCACCAGCACCGTTCATTGTTTCGTTAAAAGTTATTTCAATGCAGAAGGTAGAAGGGTCAGCGGTCAGGTCACCATTAGCCGGGATACTGCTGACAATACTGGGAGGCGCAGCCCAAAGTTGTGGGGTTAACAGGGAGAAAATTAAGATAAGGAACAAGGTGAGTCTGATCTTCATAGGTATCTCCTGAAAATTAGGTTTTCTGTCATTTGTTCAATTAGTTTAACAAAATATGATGAGGGATACTTTTTGTCAACTAATTTCTCTCTCTTTCAAGTCAACTGCTGTACATCAGTTCCAATCTATCATAAATCTAAAGGAAAATCATGAAACAGACAATCAAATTCGGTTTGTCGCTACTGTTGTTACTATTGCTGTTCGCCTGTTCTCCTCCAGCGGAAAAACAGCCGGATCTGGTGTCACTGTTACCGGAGAGTATTGGCGATTGGTAACGGGAAAAATTGCTTCTACATTTTGTTTCTCACAAGTAATTTAGACTTAAATTATGTAGGCTTAATCATGCGGGCCTAACATGACAAATTTAATTGTCTGGTCGGGCGTATCCCGGCATTATGAATAAGCAACGACAACCTCATCTTCCGGCCCTTGGCCATCATCTCCATGATAATCCTGTTTCTGGTATTCATTGTTCTGAACATAATCAAGCGCGTGTGAAACTTTCATCTTTTTCGCCTTTACAAAAATGATGTTTTAAGATACCTACCTATACTGGCATTATGACAACAGAAACCATACCGTAAAAACAGCACCCTTCTGGTAGTGTCAAGAATCTTTCGCTTTTTTATTTGCAGCACCCTGAAGTTGTTATTTGATGTCCGTTTTTATTCTGTAGCTAGCCGTTATTTTGCCCGGGCGGAGTGGATCCCCAAGAAATCCCGCAGCCCGGGCGAAATAACGGCGGGTTGCGGGATTATATCAATTGTAACCGGCAGATTCTTCTTTCAATTGTTTTTCTGCCTCCTGCTCTTTGAGAAGATCAATGTTCAGATAGCGTAGTTGTCCCCAGCGAGTACCGGCAATGTGACGGAGACGGGCAGCGCAGAGCATCAGGGCCGAATTGCCATCGGGAAAGGCACCGACCACCCTTGTTCGTCGACGAATCTCTTTCATAATCCTTTCCAGGACGTTATTGGTTCTAATCCGCTTCCTGTGAGTTCGAGGAAAATGATAATAACTCAACGTTTCGACTATACTTTCATCAATTTTCTCGGCGGCTTTAGGTAATTTCATCTCTTTCAGTTTCTTGCTGACAGCCCTGGATTTTTCCAAAGCTGCTTTGAGATCCCCGGAAGCATGTATCGCCTTAAGCATATCCGCCACTTCCGCCATTTTCTTGTTTGGCACAACCCCGAACACGTTTCTGTAAAAATGGACTATACAACGTTGCCATTTGGATTTGGGATAATATTCGGCCAGAGATTCGATAAGCCCCATACAAGCATCTGTGATAAAAAGACGTACCCCTTTCAGACCTCTTTTTTTGAGGTGTTGAAGGAAATTGGACCAACCGGACTTATCTTCTTTTTCGCCTTCTATAACACCTAGAATTTCTCTGAAACCTTGATCGTTAACGCCAATGGCAACCAGAACAGAAACATTACTGATCTCTCCGGCCCAGGATCTTTTTAAGACAATGCCGTCAAGATAAACGTAAGGAAATTCGCCGGTAATCGGGCGATTTCTCCAAACTTCAATATTTTTATAAACCTTTTTATTGAGATTGCTGATGGTACCCGGACTGACTTTTGTTCCCCATAAAGCTTCTGTAATATCTTCAACTCGCCTTACGGAGACACCGGCCAGGTACATTTCAATGAGAGCTTCTTCTATCGAGGCTTCACGGCGACGATACCGCTCAATAATTGCCGTCTCAAAAGTTTGACGGCGTAACTTGGGAATTTTTAAGGATACTTTACCGGCTTTGGTATGAAGAGTACGTTGATATTTGCCTGCACGTGTATCCTGGCGGGCATCTGTGCGCTGATATTTCTCAGCATTGCACATCCTGTTCGCTTCTTCATCAAGCATTTGATTAAGAGTCTGTTCAACCGTACTGCGAACCATTTCACCCAAATGATCTTTTACCGCAGATTCGTTTATTTTGATGACTTTTCCCAAATTTCGTGTAGATTGTTCCATGGCAGTGCTCCTTTAGTGTCAATTGATTTGTAGAGATCTCAACTGACCCTATTGTAAGGGCACTGCCATTTTAATAAAAGCGAAAAATATTATACGTTATC